>NZ_JBTUOC010000038.1:0-7147 GCF_058345725.1 Simiduia sp.
ACGCTCTTCCGATCTGGTCAAATCGACGCAGCTATCCAAAGCTACCGAGAGGCCCTGAAGCGGGCCCCCGGCATGGAAGACGCCGAGGCCAACCTCGAACTTCTAGAGCAATTGAAACAACAATCAGACGCCGCGCAACAAGAGCAATCCACCGACGCCAACCAAGCGGATAAAAATAACGGGCGACCAAATTCCGACAGTGGCGAGCAAAACCACAAGCCCGTAGAGGGCGACAATCAGCAAGCGCAATCTGACCACAATACTAAGCAGCAAAACTCGGAGCAGCAGCCGCAAGCGGGCCCCGAAGATGACACCCGCGGGGACGGGGCACAGCCTGGCGCGGAAAGTTCGCAGGATGCCGCGTCCAACGAAGTCAACCCGACTGCGGGCGACCAAGGTCGGCCTGAAGAACCGCTGGGCGATTACGAGGACAGCCAGGCGGTTGATCCAAACCCCCAGACTGCAGATACTTCGGAGACCGATAAAACAGACGCGGCACTGGCCCGCGCAAATAACAACGACAGCGCAGATGCCTTAAATGAAGAGGCAGCCGAAGGCCGTGCCGCGCGCCCTGCCGATGCCCTGGATCACTTAAGCGATGAAGAGCGCCAAGCAATGGAGCAGTGGCTACGCCAGGTAGAAGACGACCCCACTGGACTGCTTAGACGAAAATTCGAATACCAATATCGACAGCGCCGCGCTGCAATTAAACAAGGTGAATGGCAAGCACCGGAGAACGATGCTCATGAACGCTGGTAACAGCTCCCACACAAATTACACCAAGGCTCACCCCACACACGTGCGCCTGTGGATGTTAATCATCTTACTGCTGTGTGCACCCAGCCTATTGGCTGCGGATATCAGTGCGCGCGTAGACCGCGCACGGCTCAGCATTGACGAAACCTTACAGCTTATGGTGCGGGTGTCGCCGCAAACCGATTCCGGCCCCGATTTCTCACAACTGGAAGCACAGTTTGATATTTTAGGACGGACACAGAATAGCCAGTACCGCAATATCAATGGTCAGGTGGAAGCCTTTACCGAGTGGCAACTAACACTGGCACCCAAGGCCACCGGCAAATTAATCATTCCGTCATTCGAGTACCAAGGCAGTTTCAGCGACGCCATTTTGCTGAATGTAACTGACGCCGCGGCCTTTGATCAGGACGCTGCCCCCGACTTGTTCCTGGAAGTTACCGTCGACAAAGAGCAAGCATTTGTCCAAGAACAAATTCTGGTCAACGTGAAGCTCCACACCGCAATCCCACTGCGCATTCAAGACGCCTCGGCCCTGACCGTTGACCACAGCCTGGTGGTAAATCTCGGCGATACGCAGTACCAGAAACGCGTGGGCGAGAAGGTCTACACCATCAAGGAATTGCGCTACGCCCTTTTCCCCCAAAAAAGCGGCACACTCGAAATACCCGTGCAAACTTTTACCGTCATTACCGGATCTAATCGCAGCTGGAGCAACCCCTTTCAAATCGATACTGGCGGCACCCGACGCGTCAGAAGTCGGGCCATTAGCCTTGACATCCAGCCAGCACCTGACCAGTTTGCGGGTAAAGACTGGTTGCCGGCGCAACAGCTCTCGCTAACCGAAGAGGGCCTGGAACACACCGGCGAATGGATGGTGGGTGAGCCACTGACCCGCAAAATTCATATCGCTGCGCGTGGGCTCACGGAAAACCAGATTCCCGCGCTGTCATTGCAGGCGCCCAAAGGCCTTAAATTTTACAGTGAGCCTGCTGATCGCAAAGACCAGGTGCACGCCGATGGCGTTAGCACCCTGATCACTGAAACCCATGCGATCGTACCCACGCAAGCCGGAGAATACACCCTGCCCGGCATTACCTTGCACTGGTGGAATACGGAAACCCAAACGACTGAAATCGCGCAATTACCTGCGCGCACAGTGACCGTTGCCCCCAACCCGGATTTGCCCGCGACACCGGACACAACACCAGACCTAACCCAGGCCGCCGCCATACAACCCGCCGCGCCGGCGCCCCAATCCCCTGCGGCGTCAACCCCCAACAACCATTGGTATTGGGTAAGTCTGGCGTTATTCATCAGCAATCTACTGACCCTGAGCCTCTGGTATTTTTTACACCACCGCCAACCCGCAGTAGACACTCCCGAGCCGAGCCCCGCACCGGCACCAGACTGGCAACAACTGGCAGAGCTGTGCGAAGGTGAACTGACCAGCGCGCGCGCTATCAAGATTCTGCGTTGGCTCGATAGCTGGGCCAAACCCTTCGGTAAACAGCCATTGACGGATCGTCTGACCAACGCCAATCTACACACGCTGGCAAAGGATGTAGCAGCGCTGGAAGCTTACGCCTACAGCCCAGACACCACCTTTACCGGCGCGCTCGACCGTATTCTTGCGCAAGTAAAGGCCACACGCCCTTCCGGCCCGGCCACAGCCCCTAAACGAGCGGCCGCATTGCGCCCGCTGTACCCCAACTAATTCATACGGCAACCACACAGCTGCCACCGACAATAACGAGGACACATTATGAACGATCAGCGCTATTCGCTTCTGAGCAGGCTATTGCACTGGTTGATGGCCCTGATGATTTTCGGCCTGATAGCGGTGGGCAATTACATGAGCGGACTGGCCGATGATGCGCCCGAACGCGCCTCCCTGATCGCCCTGCACAAAGCCACTGGCTTTATTTTTTTATGGCTGGTCTTGGTACGCCTTGGCTGGGACCTGGCGCGCGCAGCGCCGTCGCTGCCTGCGGCTTTTTCCAGTCTCGAACGCCGCTTGATCACCGCCACCAAACACCTCATGTATCTGGCCATGTTGGTGGTGCCCTTGAGCGGTTGGGCTATGTCAAATTTTGCCGGCTACGCGGTCAAACTGGGGGCCTTCAACGTGCCCTTACTGTTCGAAAAGAACCGCGCGCTCGCCAACTTTTTTCACGAACTACACGAATATGCGCCCTGGGTACTGCTGGCTTTGATTGTGGTGCACTTAACCGCCGTGATCTATCACAAGCTGGAGGGCGGTGAGAAAGATATCCTGCATCGCATGTTGTAATGACAGACTTTGCCCGGTGTACACCGGGCAGCTGCTCAATCCGCCAGCAGCGCCGCCGCGCTGGCCACCAGCGTCATCATTAATAAAAACCACTTTAGCACCCGCGGCTCCACTTTAATGGCAAATTTAACGGCCAGGTGCGCGCCAAATACAGCGCCCACGGCCAGCACCAGGCCCGGCACCCAAGCGACTAAACCGTCTGCCACAAAAATGAGCAACGCCACCAGCGTAAAGCCCAGTGCACAAATGACTTTTAAGGCATTGGCGCGCACCAGGTCAAAGCGCAGCGCACCGGTGATGGCCGCCAACAGCACGAAGCCCACACCGGCCTGTACAAAACCGCCATAAAAGCCCGCAAACAACAATCCAGCCAACCCCAGAGGTGAATCCTTAACAGATTTCGGCACCTCGTCCGCCGCCGGCGCCACCACAGACGGGCTCACCAAAATCACCACCGCCATAGCGATCATAGTGCCCAGCAAGAGAGGCTTAAGAATGGCGTTGGGGGCAAAGACCGCGGCCAGTGCGCCCAGTGCGCCGCCCACCAATGTGGGAAGCATGACCGGCACAATAGCCTCAACGGGCAGTCGCCCGTGCCGATGAAAACCGCGCACAGCGCTGATGCTTTGAAATACAACGCCCACCCGATTGGTGGCGTTGGCTACGTCGGCGGGCATGCCCATGACCATGAGCGCAGGCAGCGTAAGATTACTGCCCCCACCGGCAAGCGTGTTGATAATACCTGCGACAAAGCCTGTCACTAGCAACAATAGGTAGTAGATTTCAATGGTCATGTGTGCACCCCGTCAACCGGCGTGCATGTTAAGCTTTTACGTGACAGTTTGCGAGTTAGGCCGACTGCGCCAAGTCTGTAGCCGGGTAACTTTCGGACCATTCACACCTTAAGACTCGCCATCGATCACCGCAGCAGTTTGTTGCAAATCCGGTAACCGCTCGGCAAATTCCGCCAATAGTGGCACCAGTTGGCTGGCGGCACACTGTTGCGATTCGGCCAAGATGGCGCTGTAAGTGTCAAAGATGTCCGAGCGCGCATTTTCGCTCTCGGTGCCGGCCGGTAAGTCCAGTAGCGCGAGCATAAATTCTTCGGCGGAAAGTAGCAGCTGGGCTTCAGGCATCATGGCCACTTTGTCGACTGCTAATTGGCGCATCACCACACTCACCGATCGGGGCAACTGCCACTTGGCCAATAGCAAGGCACCTGCCTCGCAGGCGTCCACACCCAGCTTTAGCTTTTCCATTGCCAACAATTCTTGCGGCGCAACGCTGGTTTGTAGTGGTGCCAATAGCGCCTCCATTTTAGCTGGAAAACATTGCACCAGTACCAAGCGGCCAATATTGTGTAACAACCCCGCCAGATAAATGTCGGCTTGGTCCTCTTGTGATCGCCCTACTTTTCGATAAACGCTGGTAGCAAGCTGGGCCACACCCAACGACAGCAACCAAAAACGCTGTATGGAAAAAGATGGGCAGTTGCGCAGCTGAAAGCTGCCAGCAGCTATCACCGCTAATGCCAGATGACGCAGTTTATCGGCGCCAAAAACCCGCACCACCACATCCTTTATGGAGGCCGACTTTTTCATGCCGTAATAGGCGCTGCTGGCAATACTGATTAACTTGGCCGTTAAAACCGGGTCTTGTTCCACCAATTGTGACATCGCCTCTAGACTGGCATCGTCGCGCTGAATCATGGCCAATAGCTGGGAGGCAATGGCGGGCATATTAGGCAGCTGGTCGGGCGAAATCAGTATTTCAACGTCGACATCTTTGGAAAGCCGGCGATACTGCGCCTGGAATTTAGCGGGCGTGATGCCCTGCCAGCCCTTAAACGCCCGCTCAAAGGCGGCACGCTCGGAAAACCCCAGATAGGCGGCCAGACGATCGATAGATTCGCCTTCGCACAAGCGTGCAACAGCCTGACTATTGCGAAAGGCGGTGAATAATTCCCGAAAACTGACACCCTGCTCCGATAGCTGCCGGATCAGAGTGCGCTCACTCATGGCCAGCTCCGACGCTACCCACGCCTGGCTAGCCTGGTTTAAATCGTCCACGCCCTCTAAGAGGTCGTACACCTGGCTGGCAAGCCCGGTCTCCCCGCCGGGCCGCAAAAACGGCAAGGTATTGGCAAATAGGGGCAACAGTTTGGGGTTATGGGTGACAAAGGGCAGCTGTAGCAGTGCGGGATCGAAACGCAGAATTGCGGGCCCCTCGGGCGCTGTTATGGCCACCTCTTCGGCGTAAATAGACAGGAATCCACTGGCTTCTTGAGTCACCTCGGGCAGCGCGAGCCCGGTTAACTTAACGCCTGAGCCCACGGCTTGCCGAGTCAGATGCCAAAGCAGACCCACGGCATACGCTTTCAGCCAGACCACCGGATGGTCAATCTGAATAGTGCCCTGACCCACCTCAGAGAGATCCAACTGTAAGCCGGGCAACCAGCTCGTTAACACAGCGCCTTCCTCGCACAGGGCTTGGCGCAAATTGGGATTGGCCAGCCACCAGTAGCCCGGCACGCCCAGCTGTGCCGCTTGCAGCTGCTGAAAATAGCGCATCCACCCGGTTTTACCCAGCATCGCCTGCAGTGCTGTATGGGGTAGCCAGGCTTCAAGGCTGCCGCCTCCTGCCTCTGGGCTCGGCACCAGTATCTGCGCTACCAGCGCATCTTTTTGAGAGTCAGTCATGGCTTCCCCCCAAGCGCAGGGCGAGTCGGGGTGGATAATTGGCATCTTTGGTCATTTTTTCGGCGCCATCCGTCATGGGGCTTGTTCAATAGTCACTTTACACTTTAGTCCATGAAGAAGGAGTGAAAGCATGTCTCAGCAACTCATCTGGAATTTGGCCGGCATCGTGTACAAAGAGCAGGCCGTCAATTTTCTGAAGCGCTTTGAAGAGTCCCTGTGCGTCTTTTCAGGCTCGGTGGAGCAGGTCTATGCCAATTACAACATCTGGCCGGTCACTGCGGACAATAGCAAGTTGCTGGTACTGCCTAACCCCGACGCTCACCACGATACCTATCAATCTATTTGCACTGAAGCAGTTGTGCGCACCGGGCTGTTCATCGTACCCGGCGAAGCACTGGGCAAAACTGGCCTAATGTTGGCCAAACGCAGCAAGGCTACCGGTAAATTTCAGTTTACACCGCTGGCTGCCGGACTGAAATCCATCGCCGAACGAATGCCCAAATCGGAACCTTTCCTGCCGGTGATTACTAACAAAGACCTGCGCGAGCTAAACAAAAGCGCACCTATATT
This sequence comes from Simiduia sp., assembly GCF_058345725.1. NCBI lineage: Bacteria > Pseudomonadati > Pseudomonadota > Gammaproteobacteria > Cellvibrionales > Cellvibrionaceae > Simiduia > Simiduia sp. Next base: position 6,319 of record NZ_JBTUOC010000038.1, read on the forward strand.
GCACCTACACCGGGTAAAGCCCTCCCTACTAAAGGACCTATCGCGCTTTGATTCCAGCTCACTGCAAGAAACGATTCAGGCCAAGATGGATAAATTTCTGCTGTGCGCTTAACAGAATTGCGCATGCGCGCGCCAACCATAGCTGACGGTTACTGCTAAACCCGCTATGCTAGCGCCATGCGCAAACCAATTCATACACAGCCACGTAACGGCTTCACTTTGATCGAAATGATGATCGTACTTGCGATCATCGCCATTTTAGTGACGCTGGCCATTCCGAATAGCAAGGGTCGCCTGACGCGTGTTCAGATTGAAGAGTCGCTGGCGCTGGTGTCAGATTTTCAGTCACAGGTTGTGGCCTACTATAAAGTCATGGGAGAGTTCCCTGCCGACAATCAAGCGTTAGGCATGCCCGATCCAGAAAAAATCGTGGGTAATTACTTTGTCGCAGTCACACTGGAACAAGGCGCTCTACATATGGAACTGGGTAATAAAATCGGCGAGGGACAAGCGGGCCGTGTGGTAACGATTTACCCAGTATTTGTGCAAGGGTCACCCCAAAGTCCGGTTTCCTGGGTGTGTGGTTTAAGTGCCGTGCCCGCCGGCATGAAGGCGGCGGGCGATAATTTAACCGATATCGAGCTGGCCTACTTACCCACCCGGTGCCGCTACTGATCCATCGCCCGCCACCCAGTGCACAGTCAGCGCCCACCCCTTTTGCGCCAGTGCTTAGATCATTGAAAGCCACCTTTGGCACAGATCAAATCCAGCAGATTAATGGGTTAAATTAGCTATTGGTCTCTTTCGCCGTTTCAATGGCTGGCTTTTC
>NZ_JBTUOC010000039.1:0-5209 GCF_058345725.1 Simiduia sp.
GCCGGCCTGTTTGGGTTGCCACTCGCCGGGCGGCACCGGCAATGCGCCCGCCGCCTACCCACGCCTGGGCGGTCAGCACGCTGCGTACATTGAAAAGCAGTTGAAAGACTTCCGCGCCGGCAATCGCACCAACGATGGCGACAATAAAATCATGCGCGATGTGGCGGCACAACTGAGCGACGCTGAAATCAGTGCGCTGGCCAACTACATTGCCGGCCTGCACCCCTAAGCCGGTTTAGTGTAAAAAGGCGACTCAGGTCGCCTTTTTTATTGGGTTAAGCCTGGGTTCAGCTCGTCTTGCCTAGAGTGGTGCTTAAAGCCGGGCATCGGCCTTGCGCGCCGCGCCCGAAACCCGAATAATTCAGCCAAACTTAAATAACTGGAGTGACGTTATGCGTATTGTAGTGGCCTTGGTGGGTCTATTGGTTTCCTTGGTGGCCTGTGCCGACTCTCAGGCGCCCGCTAAGTATCAAGCGGGAACTCACTATACGGTGCTGGACAACCCCGTGCGCACCGCCGATGCCGATAAAATCGAAGTCACGGAAGTGTTTTGGTACGGCTGCAGCCACTGTTTTCATTTCGAGCCGCTGGTAAAAACCTGGAAAGCCAACCTGGCTGAAGATGTTGCCTTTGTGCGCTCGCCCGCCATGTGGAACAAACCCATGGAACTGCACGCGCGCGCGTTTTACACCGCCAAGGCGCTGGGCGTTTTGGAGCAACTGCACGAGCCATTGTTTGACGCTATGAATGTGCGCAAGCAGCGCCTGGCTGACGAGGCGGAAATTTCGGCACTGTTTGCGGCCAACGGCGTTGATGCAGACAAGTTTGCCAAGGTGTTTAACTCCTTTGGTGTGACCGGTCAGGTGCGCCAGGCCGATGCCCGCGCGCGCAGCTACCGCATCACGGGCACCCCAGAGCTGGTCGTGGACGGCAAATACCGCATTTCCACCAAGGCCGCCGGTGGCCAGCAGCAAATGTTGGATGTGGCAGACTTCCTGATTGAAAAGATCCGCGCCGAGCGCGCGCAGTGAGTACCAATTAGTTATCCAAAGGGGCCTCAGGGCCCCTTTTTTGTGGCCGCTGACTACACTGGAGAGCATGTCTTACATGTTAAGGAAGTGCAGTGGATTCAAGTCAAAAAGACGCGGCCTATTGGAAGAAAAAATACCGCGACCTCCTGCGCGAAAATGAAAGCAAGCGCGGCGACAATACCGAGGAGTTGCAGCAGGCCATCGAGAAGCTGGCGCGCACCGCAGCACTGCTGGACAAGCAACTGGCCGATGGGCTCAATCCCGTGTACCAGCAAGCCAAGCGCAAGGCCTGGGGCAGGCCGGGTCAACTGGCTTTGCTGGAGCAAACCCTGGATAACTTTCAACGCCAGCTGAGTCTAACCCGCGAACGCGAAAAATCAGCCCTTGCCGAGGTGCAGTCGGCCCTCAGCGCGTTTCCGCTCGATGGCGCCAGCAAGAAAAACCTGAAACTCGCGCACAAGCTGTTCGCCAAGCAGTCTTTTGCCAATGAGTGGGCGCCGGTACTCGAGGCGCTAAGCAATCTCAAACCAGTGCCGGTGCAAGCGGCGGGCGACAAGCCCGGTTTGCTGGCGGGTCTATTTGGTCGCAGTGCAGCCGCCGAGCAGTCGGCGTCAAGTGCGGCCGAGGCCGAGCCCACGCAGGCCGACGAGATCCTGGTATCCGACGCCGAGACAGCGCACACGCCAGCGGCCGGCACCGAACCCGACACAAAACCCGGTACAGAGTCCGACAATGAGCCCCGGCCAGCCCCGGCGGCCGATACCGGCCCCGCCATGGGCATAAGCGGCGAATTGATTGAGCACCCCAGTGGGCCGGTGCACGAGCCCGCCTTTAGTAAAATCAGCGATCGCATCTCGCGGGTGCTGGGTGATTTGCTGGCCCAAATAGAGCCAGAGCCCAATGTGGCGGACAAAGCGGAGGCGGCCAAAACCCGGATCGACAAGGGCTTGAACTGGTATGAGCTGGTGCCCACGCTAGAAGATATCCGCGACTTGGTCATGGCACTACTTATCAATGCCAAGCAAGATTATCGGCAGTATTTGCTGCACCTACTGGAGCAAATAAATCAAATGATCACCATGGCGGGCAGCGCCGTGGAAGCCGCCAGCGCAGTCGTTAACGCGGAGGAGCAGTTGATCATTGATCTGGACAGCGAAGTGGGTGCCTTTGATCAGGCGATCCAGTCTATTTCCGATGTGACTGAGCTCAAGCAGGTGATCGAGGCGCGCGTGCAATCGTTGGCCAGTGTCATCAGTCAGCGCAAAAATGCGCGCGCGGCAGAAGATGGGGCCGTTCAGAAAATACAAGCCCTGGAAAAAACCATTGCGCAGTTGCGCGAGGAGGCGCAGCAGCGCCAGGCGGAGCTCGAATCGCAGCGCCAGAAGGCGCGCACCGATAACCTCACCGGCCTGCCCAATCGCGAGGCCTACAACGAGCGACTGCACCACGAAATAGAGCGTTTCCGGCGCTACAACCGGGCGCTCACCCTGGTGGTGTGCGACATAGACCACTTCAAAAAATTTAACGATGACTACAGTCACCAAGTGGGCGATCGGGTGTTAAAGGTGGTGAGCAACGCCATACAAAAACAACTGCGCGATGTGGATTTTATGGCGCGCTACGGGGGCGAAGAATTTGTGGTGCTGTTTCCGGAAACCGAAGGCCCCGATGGCCTGACGAAAATGGAGCGCATCCGCGCGGCGGTGGCTGCCACCAAGTTCAAGTTCAAAGACCAGCATTTGGCCATCACCTTTTCCGCTGGCCTGGCGCAGGCCCGAGCGGGTGACACCGGCAGCCAGCTGTTTGCCCGGGCAGACCAAGCCCTGTACAAGGCGAAAGCTGCGGGGCGCAATCGTTGCCTGGTGGATGACGCAGCGGCCGAGGTATGACATTATAGTCTTATAAACTATAAGGTCGATTGAGTTGCCAAATGAACCCTGTTATTCCGCCCAGAGCTGAAGCGTCGTACCCACACCCGAACAACAACCTACACAATACCCTGGCCAATCCAACCTGCCTTTGGTCGGCCGCCGCCACACTGGGCGAGAGTCCACTGTGGGAGCCGCATGAACAGTGCCTTTACTGGTTGGATATTAAGGCGAGCAAGCTACACAGGCTCGCGTGGCGTACTGGCCAACAGCACAGCTGGCCACTTTCGGAGACTGTCACGAGTCTTGCCTTAACTAAGGTGCCGGGTCGCTTGCTGGCCACCTGCCGCAACCGCTTGGCGTGGTTGTGGGTGAATGCAGACGTCGAGTTTTTGCCGCAATTGGCGTCGATAGTCAGCCTGGATCAGCGCTGTTTGGGCCAGGAGCCCACCAGCAACCGGTTTAACGATGGCAAGGTCGATCCCAAGGGGCGTTTCTGGGCCGGTACCATGGACGACGGCGAGCAGGCGGACAGCGGCCATCTTTACTGTGTGCAACAAGGCGCGGTAACGCGGGCCGACGGCGGCTATTGCATCACCAATGGCCCCACCTTTAGCCCCGACGGCGATACGCTCTACCACACCAACAGCACAACCCGCACCACCTTTGCCTTCGATGTTTCCGAGGCGGGACAGCTGGCAAACAAGCGGGTGTTTTACCGCACACCCGATGCCCATGGCTACCCAGATGGCATGACCACCGATAGCGAGGGCTGCCTCTGGTTGTGCCATTTTTTTGGGGGTCAGCTAACGCGCCTATCGCCCGCAGGTGAAGTGTTGGCGCGAGTGCCGATGCCTGTGTCGAACATCACTTCCTGCTGTTTTGGCGGGCCCGAGCGAGACATTTTGTTTATCACCACGGCGCGCTGGGCGCTCGCGGACGCCCAGTTGGCGGGACAGCCGCTGGCCGGCGGCTTATTTGCACTCAGGCCGGGAGTTACAGGGCTGCCGGCCGCGGTTTACAGTGGCGATTAAGCCACTGCTAGCAAAGCTTGCCTCGGACGCCTGTTGCAATAGGGGGCAATGCGCGCGTCCAGCTTGAGCGACGCGGCCGGATCAGGGTTGGTCGGACCAAACGGCAAACTCATTGCCACTGGGTTCCAGAAAATGAAACCGTTGACCGCCGGGGAAACTGAAGGTGGCTTTATTAATAGTGCCGCCGGCGGCGACGATTTTTGCCTGCGTGGCGGCGAGATCAGTGCTGTAAAAGACGAGTAGTGCAGCGCCCTGGTTGGTGACGGAGGCGAGCTCGGCGCGGTAAAAACCGCCCTCCAGACCCTGGTGGTCAAAGGCGGTGTAGTCCGGGCCGTAGGCGGTAAAACGCCAACCGAAGGCGGCGCTGAAAAACGCCTGCGTTGCGGCCAGGTCGGCGGCCGGGAATTCAACATAATTCAGCTTTTCATGGTCGGCCATGGCCGCGCCTCCTGGCATTTTTGAAGGGTTTGTTACTTAGAGCTTGCGGCCCAACCGCTTTTCCACTTGTTTGCGCTCCCAATCCTGGCCGAAGAAATTGGTCACTTCAAACACGTTCATACCGTGTATGGCGACGCCAATACCCCAACCGAGCGCCGGCCAAATAACCCACAGATAACCCGGGTTGGTGGCCAGATTAATAAACAGCAGGAACGTGATGAATATCAGGTAGCTGGCCAGGTTGGAATAGAAGCCTTTTAAGTCGCGCACATATTCGAGCGCGTCTTTTTCATCTTCCGTCATGTTCTTGTGTAGCGTATTTAAGTTTTCAGGGGTCATGGGTTTTTCCTCTTGCTGTAAGGCTGAAAGTTCAACATCAAATACAGCGGCGAGGGACTTCACGGTTTCCAGGCCGGGTGTTTGGCCGCGCTCTATGCGCTGAATAGTGCGTACAGAAAGGCCTGAAACTTCGGCTAACTGCTCTTGCGACCAACCCTTTTGTAAACGTAACTTCCGGATAATCATGTGTCCTCCTTGCTGTGGCAACCATAGTGGGAAAAGGGCCCTGCCGGTACCACGTCGAAAACCCGACAGTTACATGACATGCTTTATAATTCAATAGGTTAGAAGTGATAGTTGACAGGTAAATGGCACCTGCTGGCGGCTGCGGTAGCCAACCGCTGGCCGCCATTTCTAGGTGTCGGGCGGGCTGTTGGCGCCGGGCTCGGCGTCTTCCAGCTCGGTGGTTACCCGTTGCACCAGCTTTACCCGGCCGGTTTTTACCAGGGCATCGCGCAGGACATACTCGATTTGCGCATTCAGACAGATCGGAAGAGCG
>NZ_JBTUOC010000040.1:0-51473 GCF_058345725.1 Simiduia sp.
AAAGAGAAGGTTCAGGGGCAGTGGCGTTTATATAGTATGGTGCATAACATCGAAAAGCTCATGAAACACAGTTCGATAGGTTGGTAACGCTAGTTATCCACAGTAACTACACCTAAAAATCAAAAAAGTACGCATAAGAAAAGATTATGTAAAGTGTACCTGTTTGTTTTATGATCGGTAAAATTAATTCAAAGGGGCTGTGGATAAGTGGATTTTAAAAACGTTTTTCTACAGCCTCGTTATGCAAAACAAACTAAGGAACGTTTATGATTAAAGCTGCTATTGTAGGTTGCGTCTTTATTGGAATTTTTAAATTTTTTGAAAGGAATACTGGTAGAGACGTCGACTATTGGAGTGCCTTTGTATTAGTTGTAGTACCTCTCCTTGCGGTGTTTCTTCTAGCGCTAGGGGCTTCCTTTGTAGGATTGACTAGTTTAATGCCAATTGTTGCCTTGGTAGCCTATTTCATAATTCCGACGTTGCTCTTAAAGTTTCAGTTGGACTTTCCATGGTCAAGGTCTTCAGCGTACGGAGCAACAATTTTAGCTCTATTGTTCGGCTATGAACTTTTCACGCTGTTGGTACTTAGGTGAGATTAGGTGCATAACAAACGCAACCAAAACGGGCTGAGCCTCGCCCTCGACTCGCTGCGCTCGCGTTAGTTGCGGGCGTTCAATTTCCAAGGGACTATATGCCATATCCAATTGAACGGAAGCTTGTTGTTGCAGTTTCCTCAAGTGCTCTATTTGATCTGTCAGAGTCACATGCAGTCTTTGAAAAAGAAGGGCCGAAGGCTTATAAAAATTTTCAGGAAGAAAACTTAGATAAGGTTCTAGATAAGGGTGTTGCATTTCCTTTTATAAAAAGATTTCTGAAAATCAATCAGCGCTTTCCTGAAAGACTGCCAGTTGAGGTGGTGCTTCTATCAAGAAACTCGGCGGCCACAGGAAAAAGAGTTTTTAGATCAATCAAGCATTACGATCTTGACATATCTAGGGCTGCTTTTATGGAGGGTAAATCTCCATTTGAGTATATTCCGGCATTTAACGCATCACTGTTCCTTTCTGCAAATGAATAAGACGTCCAGAATGCTATTGATGCAGGGTATCCTGGTGGAATAGTTCTTCCAAGCAAGACAGTTCATGATGATGAATATGATGAGCTTAGAATTGCGTTTGACTTTGATGGTGTTATTGCTGATGACGAAGCTGAGGCGGTATTTAAAGGCGGTAATCTTCCAGAATTTCATGCATACGAAGTGGCAAACTCTGACACTCCACACAAGCCCGGACCGCTAGCAGATCTTTTTAAAAAGCTCTCTTTTCTTCAAAAGCTAGAGATCGAGAAATTGAAAAAGATCGAAAGTATAAAAGGGTGTTGACTACCGCCATTGTTACGGCCCGAAATGCGCCAGCTCATGAACGAGTAATTACTACTCTAGAAGATTGGGGTGTGAGTGCCAACGAAATGTTCTTCCTTGGCGGCATGGAGAAAGATCGAATATTGTCGAAGCTTAGACCGCACATGTTTTTTGATGATCAAAGAAGTCATTTGGAATCAAAGGCTGGTGATATACCTATGGTTCATATCCCATTTGGAATCGCCAATACAAAAAATTGAACAAGCAAAGGCAGCGGACAGCTAACGCTGCGCGCTGCTTTGGGCGTTAGCGGTACAACATGAAATACCAGTTATCCGAAGAATATATAAAGAAGAGAAAGAGAGGGATGCTTATGGCAGCGTTTATGTTCGGAGCTGTAGCTGTAATTCTTTCAATTCTTGGTATCGCTACTAAAAACTATGGAGTGTTCGTAGGCCTAATTTTCCTGGTCATGGCTTGGCAATGCTACAAAGGCATGAAAACGTGGGTAGCAAATGCAGTGAAGCTGCGATTTAGCTTCGACGGTCAAAGTTTGGTATTTTCGGGCTCGGAATTCGAAAGTAGAATGGCGCTTGCCTCTGTTAAAAAAGTAGTGGTGCAAACTAGAAAAAACCAACCTATATCGGTATTGCTTTTTCCCGCATCTGGCTCACTCGAAAAGTTTGAAGGCATAGATGATATGCCGTCTTTTGTAAACAGTATTAAAGGTATTGTTGGTGATTCCAAGGTTAAATATGCGCGTTTTTTCCACCGCTAACAAGTGACTATGGCCGCAAGTCAAGCACTTATGCTATTTTCTCATCTCGGTAAACTATGCCCTAGCAGCATTTCGCTCTCTTTGTCTTTTTCAAACGAGTCATCTGCCTGATTCAGCCGCCAGCGCTGCGGATGGACATAAAAAAAGCCCCGCGGTTTTCCGGCGGGGCTTTGCTTTGCTTTTTGTTTATTAGGCGGCAAATTCGCCTGCGATGGTTTGGATTGAGGCTTTAGCATCGCCAAACAGCATGCGCACGTTTTCTTTATAGAACAGCGGGTTTTCCACGCCTGAGTAGCCAGCGTTCATGCCGCGCTTGAGCACGAACACGGTGCGGGCTTCGCTGACGTTGATGACGGGCATGCCGTAAATTGGGCTGCCTTGGTCTTCGGTGGCGGCAGGGTTCACTGTGTCGTTGGCGCCGATGACGATGGCTACGTCAACGCTGCTCATTTGTGGATTGATAGCGTCCATTTCCATGAGCTGATCGTAAGGTACGCTTGCCTCTGCCAACAGCACGTTCATATGGCCAGGCATGCGGCCGGCGACGGGGTGAATGGCATAGCGTACCTGGCAGCCGTTGTTTTCCAGATGATCTGCCAGTTCGCGCACAACGTGCTGTGCTTGCGATACTGCCATACCGTAACCCGGTACAAATACCACGTTAGCGGCGGCTTCCAGAATCAGGTAGGCATCGTCGCAGTTGATGGGTTTGATTTCACCTTCCACCACGGTTGTGGATTTTTTCACTGCCTTAAAGCCACTGAACAACACGTTGGCCAGCGACCGGTTCATGGCTTTACACATGATGTTGGTCAGGATTATACCGCTGGCACCCACCAGTGCGCCGGATACAATCAACAGGTTGTTGTTCAGCACAAAACCGGCAGCACAGGCGGCCAAACCCGAGTAGGAGTTCAGCAGCGAAATTACAACGGGCATGTCGGCACCGCCGATGGGGATGACCAGCATGATGCCAAATACCAAGGCTATGGCAATCACGGCGTACAGGTGCACTGAGTCAGCCGTTGGTGCCTGCACGAACCATACGGCATTCAATACCAGTGTGATTACAATCAGGCCGTTGACTACCGCTTGACCGGTGAAGGTGATGGCGCGGCCGGGCATTTTCTCTGCCAGCTTGGCCCAGGCAATGAGCGAGCCCGATACGGTTACGCCGCCGATTAATATCGACAGCACAATGGTGCTGGCTACGAAAGCCGTCGCCTCGCCGTGGTAGAGCGCGGCCCAACCAACGAGCAAACTGGCGGCGCCGCCAAAGCCGTTAAACAGAGCGACCATTTCTGGCATGGAGGTCATCGCTACCAAGCGCGCGGCTAGCACGCCGATAACCGAGCCGATGAGCATGCTGGCCACAATCCAGGTGAAGCTGATGATCTGTTGATCCAGCAGTGTGACCACAATGGCCACCAGCATGGCGATGGCCGACAGTGCGTTACCCTTGCGCGCCGTGGCGGGCGAGCCGAGCATTTTTAAGCCCAGGATAAATCCCAGCGCCGATGCGATGTAGGCAAAGTTGATGACGATTGCGCTACTCATTTGGCACCTCCGGTGGCTTTCTTCTTAAACATGGCCAGCATTCGGTCGGTCACCAGGTAGCCGCCCACCACATTGATGGTGGCCAGCGTAACGGCCGCCGCACCCAACCAAGTGGCCAGGGCCGCGTGTTCGGCGCCGGCGCTCACCAGCGCACCCACCAAAGTAATACCAGAAATGGCGTTTGAACCGCTCATCAGCGGCGTGTGCAAGGTTGCCGGTACTTTGGCAATGAGTTCAAAGCCCACAAAGATGGCCAGCATCAATATGAACGTCAGGTAAACCAGTTGTTGCAGTTCGGGTGTCATGTTGACTACTCCCTCAATAATTTAAATGTTCGTTAGGTGTGGATTACGCGGCAGCCTGGGCGCGCGCGTTCTTAATCACCTCGTTGACTAGCTCGCCGCCGTGAGTAATCACGCAGCCTTTCAGAATTTCTTCATCCAGGTTCAGAGCGAAGCTGCTGTCTTCTTTTTGCCAATAGTCGAACACTAAATTAATCAAATTGTTGGAGTACATTTGGCTGGCATTCTGGGCCACGCGGCCGGGCAGATTGCGGTAGCCAATAATTTTGACACCGTTGTATTCCAGCTCCTTATCTGGCTCGGAACCCTCGACGTTGCCGCCGCTGTCCACGGCCATATCCACCACAATGGCTCCGGGCTTCATCACCGCCAGCATCTCTTTGGTGATAATGCGAGGCGCCTTGCGGCCGAATACCTGCGCGGTGGTGATCACGATGTCGCTGTTGGCCATTACGTCCATCTGGCCTTGGCGCTGCTTCTCGATTTGTTCTTCCGTTAGTTGCTTGGCGTAGCCACCGGCAGTTTGGCCGGTTTCGCCTAGATCGATCTCCAGGAACTTGGCGCCCAGCGACTCCACCTGCTCTTTCACCACTGGCCGGGTGTCGAATGCATCCACGCGCGCGCCTAGGCGTTTGGCGGTGGCAATGGCCTGCAGACCGGCAACGCCGGCGCCAATCACAAATACGCGTGCCGGTGTGATGGTGCCGGCGGGGGTCATCATCATGGGCAGAATGCGGTCCAGGCGCTCGGCGGCGAGCAATACCATGGCGTAGCCCGCTAGGTTTGCCTGCGACGACAGGGCGTCCATTTTTTGGCTGCGGGTAATGCGGGGAATCATTTCCATGCTGATGGCTGTGACGCCCTGCTGGGCAAAGGCGTCTACCAGCGCATGCTCGTTAAAGGGGTCAAGAAACGAAATATGGATGGCGCCGCGTTTGAGCTTGGCCACTTCCGCCAAGGGCGGTTTGCGCAACCTCAGTACCAGGTCTGCCTCGCCGAGTAACGCATCGCGGCTGAGTGCCAGGGTGGCACCTGCATCGGTGTAGGCGCTGTCTGGAATGAGCAGAGAGGCACCCAGGCCGGCTTCGATGGTGACGGTGGCATTGGCTGCCACCAGTTTTTTTACCCCATCGGGTAACAGGGGAACCCGGTTTTCGCCCGGGTCCAGTTCTTTGGGTATGCCGATTAGCATGATTGTCTTCCTCTGTAGCACCCGCCCTTTTTTGTCGGTATGACACCGGCTGTGTGTCCAGCCTTTGGCAACGGCTGAACCCTCAGCCGAAAATTTGCGGTGCGACATCATAGCTAAGGCTATTAGGGAACCGCTAGCTATAGATGTTATAAATAAAGGTAATGATTCTGTAATTACGCTACAAAATTATGAAGGTGCTAGCGTACCAGTGGGCTTTTCATGGGAATTATTGCGCGACCCGACAAATTAATTGTGCGAATTTTGAGCGATTCAAATAGCACAATTACAGCATTTGCTCACACAATAACGATAATAGATAAGTTTAATACACGGGCTACCGCAATTTACTCGCATCCTGGTGGTAAAACATTGGTTTAGCATTCATGTTGAGAATGCTTGATTACATTCGAATAGGTTTTATTAATACCTATTTGGGGCATTTGGGTGCTGGGCGAACACGCTACAATAGGGCCATTACCAGGGAGTACACGCTATGTCTGATTTAACACTACAGGCCTGGGCCGATCGTGCCCAGGCGTTATCTATTGAAGGGCGCGCTTTCATTGATGGCGCTTATATAGACGCGGCTGATGGCAACACCCGGCCCACGTATAATCCGGCTACCGGCGAATTACTGGCCCAGGTGGCCAGTTGTGGGCCGACCGATGCCGACCGCGCTATTGCTTCGGCGAAAGCGGTATTTGAAGCGGGGACCTGGGCCAACGCGGCGCCGGCAGAGCGCAAGCGCGTGTTGGTGCGCTGGGCCGAGCTGATTGAGGCCCACGCCGAGGAGTTGGCGCTGTTGGAAAGTTTGGATGTGGGCAAGCCCATTGCCGACACCCTAAACGTGGACGTGCCGGCGGCTGCGCGCACCCTGCGCTGGAGCGGCGAGGCCATCGATAAGGTTTACGATCAGGTGGCGCCTACGCCCGCGGATACGCTGGCGCTGGTGACGCGCCTGCCCTTGGGCGTGGTGGCCGCCATCGTGCCGTGGAATTTTCCGTTTTCCACCACCGCCTGGAAAATCGCGCCCGCCATTGCCACGGGCAACTCGGTGGTGCTGAAGCCCGCCTCTAACACCCCGCTCACCGCGCTGCGAGTGGCGGGGCTGGCCAAGCAAGCCGGCCTGCCCGACGGTGTATTACAGGTACTGCCAGGGCCTGGCGGCAGCCTTGGCAGCCATTTGGCCAAACACATGGATGTCGAGGGGCTGACGTTTACCGGTTCGACGCCGGTGGGCAAAATGCTGATGGAATACGCCGGTCAGTCCAACCTTAAGCGCACGTTTTTAGAGCTGGGCGGCAAAAGCCCGAACATCGTCTTTGCCGACGCCAATTTAGACAAGGCCGCTGCTATGGCGGCTACGGCGGTTTTTTACAACGGCGGGCAGACGTGTACCGCGGGTACGCGCTTGCTGGTGCAGCGCAGTATTCACGATGCCTTTGTGGCCAAGGTGATCGAGCACGCGAAAGGCTGGATGCCCGGCAACCCCCTAGACCCGGCCACCCGCATGGGGCCGATGGTGGACGAAGCGCAGTACAACACCGTGGCCGAGTATGTGCGCATTGGCTGCGATGAAGGCGCCACTTTGGCCTTTGGCGGCAAGCGAGTGGCGGTTACCGAGGGCGGCTTTTACCACCAGCCCACAATCTTCACTGGCGCCAATAACCAGATGCGCATTGCTCAGGAAGAAATCTTTGGCCCAGTGATGACAGTGATCCCCTTTGATACCGAAGCCGAGGCCATCGCCATCGCCAATGATTCCATCTTTGGTTTGGCCGGTGCCGTGTGGAGCCGAGATATCAATGTGGCCCACCGGGTCGCCAAGGCCGTGCGGGTGGGCACCATGGGCATCAACAATTACTTTGGTGGCGATATGACGGTGCCCTTTGGCGGCTTTAAGCAATCGGGCAATGGTCGCGATAAATCCATGCACGCCTTTGACGATTACACTGAATTGAAAACTACATGGATTGAATTTGACTGAGGCCGTCAGACGCTCGTCAGCCACAAAAAACGCCACCTCAGGGTGGCGTTTTTTGTGGCGCATACCCTTGCGCTGGCGTTGCACTGCGGTAAAGTGGGCGCTGTTTTGTATACACCCGGATAGGTGGAGTTCATCATGAAAGTGTTACCGTTGGTTTTGTTATCTGCATGTGCCGTTGCCTGTACGTGGGTGGAGCCCAAGCCCGAGGCGGCGCACATTAAACTGGTGCCGCTGGGCGATGTGCAACACTGCGAGCGCCTGGGCCAAACCGCCACAAAAGGAGTCAGCAAGGTGGGTATTTTTGTGCGCAAAGATGCCAAGGTAGTGGACGAGCTGGCGGCCCTGGCCAAAGATCAGGCCTATGCAATGGGCGGCAACCGTATTGTGCGCGAGTCTGAGCTCACCGCTGAAGGTGAAATGACCTTTGGCATTTACCGCTGCCCCTAGCGCGGCTGTCAGTGGCTTGAGTCTATACTCGCGCCAGGATGTGCATTTTTCTAGCCGGCTTGCGCCGGCTTTTTTGCGTCCAAAATATTTTTCTGCCCCCCTATTTAATTCCCAGAATTCGCCGCATATTAATGCGGGCCTGTCGAGGTGGCCGCTATGTTGAATTTACTGTTTTTTGTTTTGGGTTTATCCGCGCTGGTGCTGGGTGCCGATTGGTTAATAAAGGGTGCTGCGCGCCTGGCCAGTCGCTGGGGGGTATCGGCCTTGGTCATCGGTTTAACCGTGGTGGCCTTTGGTACCAGTTCGCCGGAATTTGCCGTCAGCCTAGAGGCGGCGCTGATGGGCCAGGCGGCGGTGGGCCTGGGTAACGTGGTGGGCAGCAATATTTTTAACGTGCTGTTTATCCTGGGTGTTACCGCGCTTATCCTGCCGCTGACCGTGGCCTTTCAACTGATTCGCTTGGATGTCCCGGTAATGATTGGCGCGAGCCTGCTGGTCTGGTGGTTGGCACGCGATGGTCATTTTTCGGCCTTGGATGGCGCCCTGCTATTTACGTGTTTGCTGGTCTACATCGGCTACTTGTTTTATCGCAGCCGGCAAACGCAAGCCGTGCTGGATCTGCCCGTGGATGTCGCCGTTCAAAAACCCCTGTGGTGGGATATGGGATTAGTGCTATTGGGGTTGGCACTGTTGGTACTGGGCTCGGGTTGGTTGCTCGACAGCGTCATTGTGTTTGCCCGCTATCTGGGCGTCAGCGAGCTAATGATTGGCCTAACGATTGTTGCGGCGGGTACCTCGCTACCGGAGGTGGTGACGTCGATCACCGCCGCCATCAAGGGGCAGCGAGACATAGCTGTGGGCAACGTGGTGGGCAGCAATATTTTTAACCTGTTGGGTGTGCTGGGGCTGTCCAGTCTGCTGGCGCCAGAGGGGCTGCTGGCGCCACTGAGTCTAGTACAAATAGATTTGCCCGTTATGTGTTTAGTGGCGGTGTTGTGCCTGCCAATTTTCTTTACCGGCACCCAAATTGATCGGTTCGAGGGCGTATTGTTTTTACTGGGTTATCTGGCTTATACCAGCTACCTGTTGATGGCCGCGTTGCATCATCCCTGGTTAACACTCATGGACGACGCTGTGTTTTTGTTTATGTTGCCGGTGGGCCTATTGCTCATTGCCGAGGTGATCAAACAACTGCAAACGCCCACCTGAGTGCCGCTAAAGTTTAAATTCAATGGGCGGCAAGTCGCCGTCTGTGGGCTTGGCGTCAGCCGCGGCGCTACCCGGCGCCGAGTCCGTGGGCTTTGGCGCCGCGGCGGTGGATTTGTCGTCGGGTTTTCGGGCGGGTTTTTGCGCGCGGCGCTCGGCCGCACGCCGACCTAATTGTTGCACAAGCTTTTGACATTGCGCGACCTGCGCTTCCATACCGGGCAGATCGGCCAAGGCTTCGCACATCAGCTCGTAGGCCGCTACCAGACGCGGATAATCGGGCGCCTGTTTGTGCAAGCCGTTCAACAGTTTCAGTGCCGAGCGCGGATCGCCGCTGGCTTGGCATTGTTCTGCCAGCAGATGGCGCAGGCGCGCACTCTCGGGTTTAAAGGTGGGCAGCACCAATAGCAAACGTTTAAATGCCGGGTAGACTTGGTCCTTGCGGTTACTGCGCAGCAAAAAGTCAAAATAGTGCGGTGCGAAACGGGTGAGCCTTTCGGGCATGCGTACGCTGCATAAAAACTCGAAACACCGAAAATAGTAATTGGCTTCCTGTGGAAACTTGCTGTTGGCTTCGGCAAACAGATCCACGACTTTATCGTACTCAGCTTCCTTTAAGGCAATATCAATGCGCGCGTTATGGCGTTGCTGATCCGTTCGCCCGCTGGTGTCGTCATCGTCGGCGCGCACCATAAATCCCAGTTCGGCTTGGTACTGAAAAATCATATAGCCCATGATGTGAAAGGCGACAACGGTGTAAAAATTGGAAATTAGCGATTGTAAAAAAGTATTGAGAAAACTGACGCCGCCAAAGATTTGATGCAGTACGCCCACCGACGCCATCATCACCATCATCAAGCCCAGCAACACACCATAGGGCAGGCCAATGGCGAGCACCAACTGCAAAATATTGAAGGGATTGATGGCTGCGGTCAGGCTTTGATTGAGCGCAAATAAAATAATTACGGCCGGAAAGCCAAGCACTAACAGTACTCCCGCCAGCCGAGCCATATTGGCGCCCAGCAGCGCGTGCACGCCAAACACTGCGGCCGCCATGACGATCAATAAAATCAGCAATTGAAAGAGCAGACTCACACCGCCTTCATAGGCGAGGGTGATATCGGGAGCGGACATTTTACCGTTGGCGGTTTGTTCCAGACAGGCAAAGCTGTAGCGCATCATGGCGCCGGTTACTATCAGGTACACCACAAAGGCGAAGGGCAAATAGGCCAAGACAGAGGTCAACAGCGAAACGCCAGTTATCAGCACCAGGCACTGGGTGGTAAGCGGGTAGCGAAAGGCCTGTTGCAGCCGCCGCCAAAAGGGTTCAGCACTGTTGCTGGCTCCCAGGCTGGTCACTTTATCCGCACAGTGGAAGCAGCGCTCGGCACCCCAACCCTGGCTGTCGTCGGTGCAGTTATCGCACAGTGTAGTGTGACAGGTGGGGCAGGCGTAAGTGGCGCCAACGCGGGGATGGTATTGGCAGTAGTCAGCTATCACGTTCAGATTCCCTCCCACGCGCTGGCGAGCGCTTCGTACTTTTTGGCCTTTGTGGGCTTGTGATGATTGCGAAATGCCAGGGCGAGCTTTTTCGCTAGCACATCCAGCGATGGGTGAGGCGGCGTATCGGATTCAAGGTTGTGGTACATGGCCTCGGCTGCGCTCAAGTCTTGCAGTTGCGTTAGGCGGACAGCCAGGCGGTAGCGCACGTCGGGCTCCAGCAGTGCTAACACCGCTGGCTGACTTTTTACCCACTCGGCTTGTTGGCGCAATTGGCCGGGCTGTTCGGGCTCTAGCGCCATCAGCAAAGCCAGCGACTGTTGGTGTTCGGCCCCGCCCGTTAATTTGGTTAGATTTAACCGCAACTGGGCCAACCGGTGATCGGCGCCATATTCGGCGATGGCGGCGTCGATCTGTTTGCGGGCAGCGTCAAAGCGAAACTGCTCAATGTGGGTGTAAATTCTAGCCAGTGCGTCTTGCTGCGGATCGATACTTTGATCCGCTTCCACATAGTCGGTGTCAATGGTTTTTGGGTTAATTAAATAATTGCCCAGCATCAACAATGCGCCCGCCAAAAAACCGCCGGCATGGGCCATAAAGGCCACATTAGATTCTGTGTCGGTATAAAAGCTGGTTAGCTCCTTACCGATATAGATTGGCAGGACAATCAGCGCCGGCGCGCGCAAATAACCCACTACCACAAAAAACCAGTAGAAAAACTCAATTCGCTTGAAGCGAAAAACCGCCAGATACATTGCCATGACACCGGAAATGGCGCCCGATGCGCCCACTAGCGTGGTGCTGCTCGACAGGTCCATCAGCGCGTGGGCCAGGCCGCCCGTGACTCCGGATATCAGGTAAAAGGCCAGAAAACGCCAGTGGCCAATGGCGGCCTCAACGGCAAACCCGCAAATAATTAGAAAAAATAAATTGCCCAGCAGGTGCATGATATCGCCGTGCAAAAACTGGTGTGTCAACAGGCTGCTGACACTGAGTTCTTTAGGAATTAATCCATGGGCGTTAAAGCTGAGCGACTGCACGTACCGATCGATGGTGGCCCTGTGGGAGAGCCAGTTTTCGGCGCGCTGGTAGCCGATAAAGTTGTAGGGGTCTGCGCGCAGATGTCGATAAAAATCGCTGCGCAACATGATGTGAACGGCGAGCGAAGGCAGCTCATCGTCGTCGTGCATATCGCGCAAGTCGTCCAGTGCGCTAAATTCTTCGCGCGCCTCCAGGTATTGCTGGATTAGCGGCCACTCGAGCTCCAGATAATTGTGCTGACCGTAGAGCGCCAGGGCCTGTTCGAGTTTTTGGTCGTCATTGGCCTGATAAAAGAAAAACACCATTACGTTGACCAGCACAATACTAAACAGCACCGTGGGGCGGTAGCGCCAGTCAAAGCGTTTTTCGGTGGGGATGATAATCAATGGCGACTCCCTGTCTGTGTGGTCCCGGTACGTTGGCCAGTGGCGGTGGGTTTTAGACGACAATGATACGCAATTTCTTGCGCTAGAGCAGTAACATTTCGTCGATAGGGTGGTAGGCGCTGGCCGCGTCTATCAGGCTGTGTGCCGTCAATCCGGGGACACCGTAGACCTCTGCGGCTACCCCGTGGCGCTGGATGATGCGCGCCAGCAATAGATCGAAATCGCCGTCGCCCGAGAGCAGCACGACGCGGTCGAGCGAAGCGGCGTACTCCAACACGTCGAGCGTAATGCCGACGTCCCAGTCACCTTTGGCTGAGCCGTCGCTGCGCTGAATATAGGGCTTTAATTTAACCTGAAAGCCCATGGATTTTAACGCCTGCTGAAATCGAAGCTGATTGTCATCACCGCGGTGAATGGCGTAGGCAAAAGCCTGACAAATCTGGCCCTGCTCGCTAAGCTGTTGCCACAGGGCGCGGTAATTGAACTGGCGCTGATACCGCTGGCGACAGGTGTAGTAGATATTTTGCACATCGGCAAAAACACCAATGCGTGTTTTGGGAGCATTCACGTACTGAATTCCGGGGTCTTGAGTCAAGGGTCACTCTAGCGGGCTGGCGGCATCTAGGCCAGCGTCTTGGCGGCCGCTCTGGCCGTATACCCTTACAGCCGCCGCTCATGCGGTGCCAAGCGATGAACGCGAATCATCGACAGAGGAGAAATCTATGAAATATCGGATTGAGAAAGACACTCTGGGCGAGGTGCGCGTGCCGGCGGCCCGCTACTGGGGCGCACAAACAGAGCGCAGCCGGCAGAATTTTAACATCGGTCCGCCCGCATCCATGCCACTGGATATCATTTACGGTTACGCGCAGGTCAAAAAGGCAGCCGCCGAGGTGAACGCGGAGATGGGGTTATTAGCCAATCGCAAAGCCGATTTAATCGGTCAGGTGTGCGATGAAATTTTGGCCGGCGAGCTAGACGATGAGTTTCCCTTAGTAATCTGGCAAACGGGCAGCGGCACCCAAACCAATATGAATGTGAACGAGGTAATTGCCAATCGCGGTCAAGTGTTGGCCGGCGGTGCTTTGACCGATGCGTCGAAAATACTGCAGGCGAATGACGACGTGAACAAAAGTCAAAGCAGTAACGACACTTTCCCCACCGCTATGCACATTGCTGCGCACGACGTATGCACCCGAAAATTGTTGCCGAACCTGGCCGACTTACGCAGTGCATTTGCTGAAAAAGTGGATGAATTCTCGGCGGTGGTGAAAATCGGTCGCACCCACTGGATGGATGCCACGCCACTGACATTGGGGCAGGAATTCAGCGCCTATGTGCAGCAATTAACCATGGCCGAGCGCTCACTGCAACAGGCACTGGTTGGCGTGCGCGAATTGGCATTGGGCGGCACGGCCGTGGGCACGGGTCTGAACACCCCGGTGGGATTTGCGCAGATGGTGGCCGAGCGCATTGCAGCGCAAACGGGCCAGCCATTTGTGACTGCGCCCAATAAATTTGAGGCGCTCAGTGCGCACGACGCGCTAGTGGAGTTAAGCGGTGCTTGCAAACGGCTTGCCGTGAGCTTAATGAAAATTGCCAACGATGTACGCGTGCTGGCCAGCGGCCCGCGCTGCGGCATTGGCGAACTGCAGCTGCCCGCTAACGAGCCGGGTTCGTCTATTATGCCGGGCAAGGTCAATCCCACCCAGCCAGAGGCGGTGACCATGGTGGCCGCACAGGTGATGGGCAACGATGTGGCGGTGGGTATTGCCGGCAGCAACGGTCAATTTCAGCTCAATGTGTTTAAACCGGTTATCGCGGCAAATGTTTTGCAAAGTGCGCACCTGTTGGCCGACGCCTGCGCCAGCTTTGCCGCGCATTGCGTGCGCGGTATTCGGGTTAACCAGGCGCAAGTGCAGGCGCATTTAGACAATTCCCTGATGCTGGTGACGGCTCTGAATCCGCACATCGGTTACTATAAGGCCGCAGAAATTGCCAATAAGGCGCACCGCGATGGCAGCAGCCTGCGCCAGGCGGCGTTAAGCCTGGGGTACGTCACCGAGGCGGAGTTTGACGCCTGGGTAGACCCTGCCACTATGACCGGCCACAGCACGGCTCCTAACAAAGCGACTTGATATGAAGATTGACTTGGCGGACATGGCAGTCGCCATTGGACTCACCAACCCCAAAAGCCCCGCGAACGTGGGCGCGGCCATGCGGGCCGCTGGCTGCTATGGCGCCGACGGTGTCTTTTACACCGGCCGGCGCTTTGAGCAGGCCGCAAAATTTCACACCGATACCCAGCAGGCCGCCAGCCGTATCCCCCTGCTGCGGGCAGAGGATTTTGAAGCGGCGCTGCCCGCGGGTATGGCGCGGGTGTGTATCGAACTGGTTGAGGGGGCAGTGGATTTGCCGAGCTTTGTTCACCCGGCGCGCGCGCTCTACATTTTTGGTCCGGAAGACGGCAGCTTAAAACAATCGGTGGTGAACGCCGCCGATGCAGTGGTCTACATTCCCACCCAGGGCTCCATGAACCTGGCGGCCACCGTGAACGTCGTGCTTTACGACCGCCTGGCCAAACAATTGGCCTCGCAAGCCACCGCTAGCGACGACGCGCTCATACGCGCCAGCCGCGATGTCAATAATCGTCTGAGAGTGCCGGAGGCCGCTAAATCCGGTAGCCATAACAGACTTTAGCGGCGCTTTGCGTTAACGTTTGGTCTTCGAACTACGGGGACCGATTCGCGTGCAGATGTCAATTGTCGTTTTCTGGGGACTGGGCTTGCTTTTGCTGGCCCTGACCTTGCTGCCCATGTGGCGCTGCGAACACTGGTCGATTAGAGGCCTAGACTTTCCCAGGCTGCAGCTATTGGCCGTGTCGCTGTGCTACCTGGGGGCAGCGGGGAGTTGGCTGGGCTGGGGGCAGACGGCCTTTGCGGGCCCGCTCGCCTTGGGCTTGGTGTGTTGCGCTGTCCAAGCCTGGTGGATAACCCCCTACACGCCGCTGTTTCCCAAAGAAGTGGCAACTGCCTCGGCGGATTGGCCCTGTATCAGCTTACTCACTTCCAACGTTTTGATGACCAATCGCAACAGTGCGGCACTTATTGAAAAAGTGCAGGCCCTGCGTCCCGATATTTTGGTGACACTGGAAACCGACCAATGGTGGCAGCAGCAATTGGCGTGTTTGCATTCGCACTACCCGCACCGCATAAGTTGTCCGTTGGATAATTTGTACGGCATGCACGTCTATTCTCGGCTGCCGCTGACGGCACCGGCGATACACTTTCGGGTTGAGCCGGGCGTACCCTCGATGCAAGCGCAACTGTCGGTGTCGGGTCGGCGGCTAGACGTATACTTTTTGCACCCTGCGCCGCCCAGTCCCACAGAGAATGCGACTTCGGACGAGCGCGATGCCGAATTAATCCAGGTGGCGAAAGAGGTGGCCCACAGTCCGCACCCGGTGATCGTCACGGGCGACCTGAACGACGTGGCCTGGTCCGCCACCACGCGACTATTTCGAAAAATCAGTGGCCTGCTGGACCCCCGCGTAGGGCGGGGCATGTTTAATACTTTTCACGCTGGCCTGCCCTTTGTGCGCTGGCCTTTGGATCACATTTTTCACAGCCACCACTTTGGTCTGGTATCGATCCAGCGGCTGGAGAGCATTGGGTCGGACCACTTTCCTATCTACACCCAATTGGCCCTGGCGCCCGGCCAGAATAGTGAAGACGATGGGCTGCAGCCAGATGCCGAGGATCGTCGTTGGGCGAGGGAAAAAGTGCGTTAACCGATTTGTGCTTGCCGGTGTTGCCGGGAATACGCATTCTTAAGCTATCGCCACAGTTCACCTCATTACAGGAGTAACTACATGACCGGACAGGTTTCCGTTCAGCAAGCAGACACGCACAGCAAGGCCATGGGCTACTTGCTGTGGATCTTTGGTTTTATGGGCGCGCACCGTTTTTACTATGGCAAGCCGATCACCGGCACGCTCTATTTCTTTACCTTTGGCTTGTTTTTGATTGGCTGGATTGTGGATCTTTTTCTAATTCCGGCCATGGATGCCGAGGCCGACAGCCGCTATCAAGACGGCCATACCAACTACAACCTAACCTGGATATTCCTAACCTTTTTGGGCATTTTTGGTGTGCACCGCTTCTATATGGGCAAGTGGGTCACCGGTATTATCTGGTTCTTTACTTGCGGCCTATTTTTGTTGGGCTATCTCTACGACTTGTGGACATTGAATGAACAAGTCGACGAGGTAAATCGCAATTAACCCTTCACTGCAAACACACAGGTAATCGGCGCGCGCTGCTTGCCTGTGTCAGAAAGACGCGCAATACTCAGTTTTTTCGCCGCCACGGGGCGACTAGCTTGAAACAATCCATACTAGCAGCGCTGCATGAGTTTTGGTGGTTTGGCCTCAAGCAAGCCTATGCCTGCCTGTTTGGCGGATTCTTGTTGTTGGTGATGCTTGTCACCCACTATTGGTACCCTCTCGAGGCCTTGCATCGCTACGATTTTATTTTTCTGTCCGCCATCGGTTTTCAGCTAGTGTTATTGGCCTTGGGGTTGGAAACCTGGCGCGAAGCGGGCGTGATCGTTATTTTTCATTTGCTTGCCACAATCATGGAATTGTTTAAAACTTCGGATGCCATTGGCTCCTGGCACTACCCGGAAGCCTATGTGTTTGGCATTGGCAATGTACCGCTTTTCACGGGGTTTATGTACAGTGCCGTGGGTAGCTACCTCGCTCGGGTGTGGCGTCTCTTCGAGTTTCGCTATCACCGCTATCCCAATCGCACGGCAACGCTGCTATTGGTGACGCTAATTTATATCAATTTCTTTTCGCACCATTTTATCTGGGATTTGCGTTGGCTATTGATTGCGGCGACGGCTGCACTATTTTTTCGCACCACCATCTGTTATCGCGTACTCTCAGAGTACCGACAGATGCCGCTGCTGTTGGGGTGGCTGCTGGTGGCTTTGTTTATTTGGCTGGCGGAAAATATTGCCACTTACGCCAATATCTGGATCTACCCCAATCAACAGGCCCAGTGGCAACTGGTGCCCCTGGCAAAGCTCAGCTCCTGGTATCTGTTGATGCTGTTAAGCTTTGTGTTGGTCTCCTTAATAGCCGGCACCCAGCCAACACCCGCTCAGCCGCGCGCGACAGCGACGAACAGAAACGGCGAATGTAACAAAGGGTAATGCGATGAAGTTTATTTTTGAAATTACGATCAAGCCGGGTTATCGGGCCGAAGATTACGCCAGCGCCTGGCTTAAGGCGAGTCAAATTATTCAGCAGGCGCCCGGCGCCATGGGCACAGAATTACATCGAAAAATCGGCGAGCCCCACAAACTGATCGCCATTGCGCACTGGCGCAGTAAGCGCGAGCGGGATGCCATGGAGGCGCAGCACAATACATCGGTGGCGGATATTATTCGCGCTGCGGCGACGTTTGTGACGGTCAATGTGATTGGCGAATTTGAAGAGCCGGAATGGGTGGTGAAGCCGGGCGCAACAGATTGACGGCAAACTGTTCAGCTCAAGATCACTGGCTGAGCCCTGCGGATTTTGCCGCCCGGCTGGTGGATAACACGCCGTTACATTGTTTTACCTTAGAGCGCACCGTCGCCGTTAAAGCGGGGGTAAAAACAGACAATACCTATTTTAAAGTTTACTATTCGGCCGAGTAAGCGGTGACCAATGAATGCCTGCGCTGCTGATTGGCTGCGGGCACAAAGTCTGAGAGGTGATATGGCGGATTATGTGGCAGGCGTGCACTGGGCGCGCAAACCCGGCGAGGCGTTTGTGGATAACACCTACAGCCGCGCTCACCAATGGCAATTTGACGGCGGCCTGGTCGTGCCCGCGTCGGCATCCCCGCACATTGTGCCACTGCCGTTTTCGGTGGCGGCTAACGTCGATCCGGAAGAGGCGTTTGTGGCGTCGTTATCGAGTTGCCACATGTTATTTTTTCTGTCCATTGCCGCCAAAAAACGCTACTGCGTCGACACCTATCGGGACGAAGCCGTGGGTGTGATGGCGGCGGACGCTCGGGGCAAATTGTGGATGAGCGAGGTGGTGTTGCGTCCGTGCGTGACCTTTAGCGGTGCGCGCCAGCCGGATAACGCAGCGGTGGAAAAGATGCATCACCTGGCGCACGCCGAGTGCTTTATTGCCAATTCGGTGAAAAGCGCCGTACGCACCGAGCCGGTGTTCGACTAGCGGCACCGGCGAGTCACACGGCCAGCACCGCAGGCAGCGGGCGGCCGTGTGTGCCGTTGTTACTGGCCGTCTGCGCCTTCTGCGGGAACCACCTCTTCGGGTGCCTGTTCACCGGCGGCGGGGCTTTCGCCGCCAACCAGATGACACGCCCAGCCCCAGCCCGATTGTTTGTCGGCAAAGGCTTGCGCTTGGGTTTCGCAGTAGCCAGCTTCGTTGTCTGCGCGCCAGAGCGTTTGCGCGTTACCGTCTTTGGTGTAGTGCACTTCGCAGGGCACTGGCTGGCCCGGTGTCTGATAAACCACACTGATTGTTCTTTCCATGCCGCCATTGGTGCATTGGTAGGTTTCTGCCTGGACCAGGGCGCCGGCGCCCAAGGTTAGCAACAGTGCGCAGAATTGCGTTTTCATGTGGAACTCCCGTAGTTGAGTGTGGTTGCAAGCTTAGGGTCAATTGGTGAGGCTCGCCAGCGCTTGGCGCATATTCTCGTAGCCCAGCTGCCGGTAGGCATCGAAGTGTTGCTCGTTGTAAAACTGATTGGCCGTGCTGTCGTTGGGAAAGCTGGGGTCTAGGCGACTAAAACTTGTGAGCTGTGTGCTGCTCCCGGCGGTGAGTAGGCTTTTGACATACAGCAAAGTGCCGGTCTTACCCGAGGCGTAGCGAATCTGTCCTGTGGCAAAGCTGCGTTGGTGCAGGCCGTTTTCCACCGCGCAAAGTGGGGCGGTGTCGATCGCAATCTGGCAACCAAAATCGGCTTCGGCACGCTGAATGAGCAAGCCTAAATCCGATAAACTGGTGCTGGGATCGGCGCCGGCGTCGCCGGCAATAATCACCGGCAGCTCGCGCCTCAGCAATTCGTATACGCCCAGGTTTTCGAAGTGGCCACCGTCGGTTAGATGAATATTGCGCGCTGTTTCACTGAGCCCAATGCCGAGCATTTCCCGCACAATTAACCAGTAGGGCATGCGGTTCCAGCGCTGATTGCCCACCTTGGGTGCGCGGGTCCAGAAACCCAGCCGAAAGTTCAGCAGCGCCATTAAGAAGCTGAGCCCGGCATTGGCAGTTTGGGCAGTGTCTGGGTCTACTGCCGCGCCCGAGGTGGTCATGGCCTCGCCGAGGGTCAAGCGACCCGACTGAAAGTGCGTGGTCTCGGCAAAGCCCGTGGCCGGCGAGCCACAATGCAGGGGCGTTAAGGTAAAACTGGCGCCTAAGCGCGCGCGCCACAGCGTATTGGTGGAGCTTTTGGTGCTAAGGGTGGTGTTGATCAGTGGCAGTGGCGCGCCCGTCGCCGGCGTCAGGGATGCCAGCAGAGTGTCGTTTTGGCGCGCAGGTGTGTTGGCCACGGGCATGAAAAATGCGTTGCACAATTGCGCCAAGTAATAGCTGTGCATGGAGCTGCGATTAATCGAAGCGAGTAGTAATAAAACCACCGCCATAGTCAGCCACAGAGCGAAGCCCTGGGTTTCTACAATACCCACATGAAACACTAGGTGGTAAGCGCCGGCCGCCAAGCCAAACAGCAGCAGCGCGATACCCACCAGCGCCAGGCGCGGTTGATTTTTGGCGCGCGTGAGGGTGGCGACACCACCTAAGAATGGCACCACATAATTCAGGTGTTTGGTCCAGCCGCCGACGAGTTCCGCCTCGGCCATGGCCACCAGTGCATCGCCCAACTGCGCCGCCAGCGGCAAGCTGCCAACTAAGCCCAGGACAATACTGGCGGCGAGCAGCTGGCCCATGCGCCGGCGCGGGCGAAAGCGATGATGCGCTGTGTGCTGTCGCCACAGCGCCATGGCGGGGATGCAAAGTAGGTAGCCAGCAAAGCAGGCTGCCGACAAGAGTAGCGCCACTAAATAGCCCACATGGCCTTCGATACTTTCAGCGCCCGGTAGATGCCAGTGGTTGGGCCAGTGCAGCTGCGCGTGCGGTAGGCCGGCCAGCCAAACCACCGTGAGTAGCAAGGGCATGAGCACCAAGAGATTAAACAGCGTACTGGCCAGTAGCGCAGACAGGAGTGTGGCGCTGCTCACGGATTTGCCGTCGATTAAAAATTTGCCGTGCGCGCGCAACCAATCCATAACGCTGCCCTCGCCTGCAGGCTGTTCAAACAGGCCCGCATTGTCGGGGCTGTTGGCGCGGTGCTTTAACCATTGAAAGCAGCTGCCAATGTAGCCGCCGCCCGACACGGTGGACAGATAGTCCACCTGCGACAACTTCTGGGTGGCCGCCAGCGCCTGCAATACCCCTAAGTGAAAGCAGGCTGAGCGAATGCCGCCGCCGGAAAAGGCCACGCCCAACACCGGTTGCTCCGCTGGGGTGCCGGCGCGCTGCCGACGCTCGGTTATCCACGCCTGCTCGGCAGCCTGTACCTGTTGGAAGGTGTGCGTTTCGCTCATCCTTGGTAGCTCGCCAGACAGCTAGTGCCGGGCTGAAATTGGTAGCCCTCGGGGTTATCGCGATGAATTTTCAAGTACTCGATCAGTGCCATGCGCTCGTCGTGAGTTAACAGCGGGCCAATGGTGCCTTTGGGCAGGGGGTTGGCTTTGTAGTCGGCGCGGTAGGCGGCCCATTGCTCGGGCGATGCGGTAAAACCGTGACCGGTGTTGTGGTTGCCGCTGAGGCGCGTGTCAAACCACAGGCCGTCCTTCTCGCGACCGGCAGCTGGGGTTGAAACATAGCCGAGATGCACGGGGTCATAGTCTCGGCGGCCCACAAAGAAGCGTTGATCGCGCTCTTCGGGCGGCATTAGCATTTGATAAATGCTGGGCACGGAACCATTGTGCAGGTAGGGTGGCGTGGCCCATACGCCGGCCAGCGGACGAGGTTTATAGCCCGCAATTTGCTGGGGCAGGTCGAGGGTGCCAAAGCCTTCCAGACACTGAATTTGGTCGGCGCTCAACTGGTTGTCTTCGTAGTAGCGTGCCTTAATCAGCAGACCCACCAAATTCAAGCCGACACCCTCGGTGAGTTTGGCAGGGTCCAGCGCGCTGAGATTATCGGCTACCGATTGGCGACCGTAGTCCATATCCCACCAGAGTGCATTGATCTGGCACTGATAGCTGCAGGCCAGCTGGCGGTAGGGCTTGTAGTTGGCGTTAACCTTTTTACTGGGTTGCAGATTGTGCGCATTGAGCGCCGCGCGTATGGCGTCGAAGGGCGCATTGCTCAGGCCATTTTCGCCCAGCTCATCGGGGTTGGGGTATTGCGCGATCAGCGCGGCAAACGCGGCTTGCACCTCGGGCGTCGATTGCTCGGCGCTGGCGATGGCGCGCAGGCGGGCCAACACATCGCGCGCTATCTGCTTGTCGAACAAGGGCGTGAATACCGTTTTAATGGTGTCCCTGTCGATCCCGGTGGGGGTGAGGTCGTAGGTTTTGTCGATAAATCCGCGCGCGGCATTGGCGTCGGTGCCAATGTGATCCAGGTCGATAACTTCAATCAGCCACTGATCTTCGGTGCGGGTTTTTAGCGGCGCTTCTGCAAGCATGCGCGCTTCGCTGGCGCGGTGCGGGCCGTGGCATTCGACGCAGTGGTTTTGAAACAGGGTTTTACCTTGTTCGGCCAGCGTGGCGTCCACTTCGCCAAATATTTCGCTGGGCCACTCTGGTTCCAGCAGCGTTTGCAACGTGTGCTCAATTTTTTCGATATCGGGAATACGCACGGAACTGCGGAAGCGATCGGCCGCCGGCAGCGGTGCGCCCTCGGGGGTGATTAAGGGAATCACCGCACCAACACCCAGGGCTTCGCCGATATTGCGCGCGAGGGGTTGTGCCACCGAGCCGTTGTACTGCACCCAGTTGAATTTCCAGATGTTCCACAAATAGGGATAGCTCACCGGCGCTGCCGAGACCTGCATGTTCGATTCAATCAGGTGATCGCCAAACAGTGTGTTGGCAATGCGGCCCAGGGCGTCGGTGCGGCCGTAACCTTCGCGAGTGGGGTAAAGGTGTTTCAATGGATTGTTTTGCTTAATGGATAAAAATGCCCCCAGCGATTTACCCAATTGTTGCTTGAGTAAATCGCGATCGCCGCCCTGTGCCAACACCTTGTTGGCAAAGCGATCAAACTTGACGGGATTGGCCCAGGTTTCGATCAGTGCGGTGATCAAGGTGGGGCCAAAGGTGCCGCGGTTTAGATCGGTGAAGGCGTGCATAGCCTGACCGCCATCTACGCGCACGGCGTAATTGATATCGCCTTTCTTGTAGTGCAGCTCACCGGTGTGGCAGGCCGCGCAGGTGATGTCTAACACCTCTTCGCCGATGTCTGCATTGAAGTGCTTGGTAAAACCCACGGGCAAGTGGTCGGGATTTTTGGCGCTGGGTTTTGGGTCCACCAAAAACTTAAAGCGGCGCATATTGCCGGGCGCGGCAAAGCGCTCGGTGGATCGGGGCATTTCCAGATTCACAAACCAGCTGTAGCGCAGCGCACCCAAGTTGGCGCCCTGGGGCACCGAGGTGCCCTGGGGCGTGTAGTAATAAATGTCGCGCTCGGCGGCGGACCAGTTTTGGTTTAGGTAGACAGTTTGATCGGTGAACTCCTCGCCCGGCTGAATTGCTTTGGAGGTTTCAACGAAGTACACGAAAGCCATCACCACCAGGGCGCTGAGCGTGACCAATGTGCCCAGTACCCAGCGCAGCCAACGCAGGCCAATTAGCTTTTTTATCCAATTTATCATTGTGTGTTCCTTGCCAAATGTCATGGAAGCCAGCGCGGCTTACAGGGTTTTCAGGTATTCGATTAAGGCGTGTTTTTCAGCGGTTGCCAGCTGAGTGCCGAACGCATGGCCGGCGTTGCTGTTGCCCGGCAATCGGGTATCAAACTGGAAAATCTGTGCCGGGTCGAGCGACTGCTGGCTTAAGCCCACCGCCGTTGGATCGAATTCCACTTTGCCGACCACAAAGGTGGCGGGCCGTTGATCGGGTGGGCTCAACATGGCCTCTAAGGTCGGCACCGATCCATTGTGCAGGTAGGGAGCCGAGGCCCAAATACCGGACAGCGGTCGGGCTTTGTAGTAGTGCGGATTGTCGTTCAGGGCGGCCTTGTCCACTTTGTGGGTGCTGAGTGCGGCCTGCCAAGTCGATGCCAGCGGGTGGTCGAGCAAAGCACCCACGGCCGCGTGAGCCACCAGTTGGATCGTGGGTGCGGTTTCGCCAATCACTGGGCCCGCCGCAAACAACACCTTTTTGCCGGCAAAGGCGCCCGACTGTGCCGTGGCGCCAGTGAAATTGCGGGCCATGGTGGGGTCTGTGCCAATGGTCGCCAGGTCCACGGGCGTGCTTTTTAGCATGCGCTTGGGGTCATTGCGGTCGGACAATTGATGACAGCTCAGGCAGTGTTGTTGGTACAGGGACTTACCCTGTTGGGCCAAGGGGGTATCGATAGCGCCAAGTATTGTCTCTGGCCATTGCGGTGCTGTGATCTGGTACCACTGATCTTGAATCGGGCCGAGGTTGCTAATTTCGACGCTGGATTTGTAGCCCAGACCGAAATCATTGTGTGCGATATCCAGGTGGCCGAAGACCGCCAGTGCGGTGGTGGCGTTCTGGATCAGTGGACCTGGGCCGGCGTTGGGCGCCGAGGCATTCCACTGCACTAAGTCCAAGTGCGAGGCGTCCCACAACACTGGGTAGCTCACCGGCGCGTTAGGGTCTTGGCGGTTGGCTTCAATCCCTAAAAAATCCACCGCGACGGCGTTAAAAATCTGCCCGAAGGCGTCCAGCCGGCCGTAGCCATAGTGACTGTCGGTACGGTTGGTGTGTTGGCGTTGTTTGAGTGTGTCTAACCACGCAGCCATCGACTGCGTCAGGGCGTCTTCGGCCGGCGCTTGGGCGCCGAGGCGGGCGCGAAAGCGCGCAAATTTTTCGGGCGCGGCGAGCGTGCTCGCCAGGGCCTGAATGGCGGCTTCTTCAAAGGCTTGAAAATCGATCAGGGCCGCGCCGCCGTCGATGTGGATGCGCTGCCCTTGATAATGAATCAAGCCAGAGTGACAGGCTGAACAGCCCAGCCCTAGCCAGCGGTGGTTGTCGCGCTCGGCCGATACCGTGAGGCCGATGGCCAGGTTATCTGGGTTGGCCTCCGACGCGCCGGGTACGGCGAAGCCAAACGACTCGAGGTATGCGGGGGTATTAAACAGTTGTGGCTGGTCGGCTTGCTCCAGTGCTAAAAACCAACTGTGGGGCATCACGCGAGAGCCAAAGGAAGTAAACCAGGCGCTGTTGCGTGTGTCGTCATCCCAATTTTGATCCAGCAAGAGTAATCCACTGGGCGTTGAGTTGTGTTGCGGTTCGGCGGATTGATCGCAGCCGATGAGTGTGATGCTTGCACAGGCAATGCCTAAGCCAAGTGCGCCCCAAGTTGGTATGGTCACTGATGTGTCCTTGTTGTTTTATGTATCCAGCGCGTTTTTTACCATATTTATCGGTTTGATGCCCCTGCGAGGTTTAATCCTCGGCGGGCTTTTATGTTTCACTGGCGAGTTTAACTTGGCACAATAACTAAAATTACAAAACTGGCACCGGGTTCACCCGTTGCATTAGGCGCCAATTGGGCCAAACAAGAATAACAAAATGCAGTGGTTCAGGCAGCAAGCGGGGCAAAGGCTATGCAGTGGATGATGACGGGGTTGCGTTGGTTGGGGTTGTGGGGGTGTTTGTGTTGGTGTGCTGGCATGCAGGCTGCGGAATCCATTCGCGTCTACGATCAAATGCCAAACTTGTCGCTCACTCAATCCATGGCGTTGTTGGAGGACCCAGAAGCTTCGTTGACGTTGACGGATGTGTTGGGTGACGCCGCTTCGAGGTTTTCCCAATGGCAAGCTCCGGCAGCGAACTTTGGTTTTTCTGGCAGTGCCTACTGGGCCAAGCTCAGGTTGCGCAACGAGCAAAGCAGTGCGACCGAGGTTTTGATCCGCCAGGATTATCCCCTAATCGACTACCTGGACTTTTGGTTTCAAGATAAAAACGGTGTCTGGCGTGCGGTGGCCACCGGCGATAGACGCAACTTTACCAGCCGGCCTATCGGTGTGCGCGACTTTGTTTTTCCGCTGCAAGTCCCGGCCCACAGCGAACAAACGGTGTATTTGCGCTTTAAATCGGGCGGGCCCATTAATATTGGCCTGAGTATCGCCAGTCAGGCCAATGCGCTGGCGCGCGTTAGTGGTGAGCAACTGTTGTTTGGCGCCTACTACGGCGGCTTCCTGGTCTTGGTTATCTATAACCTGATTTTGTTTCTGGCGGTGAAAGACCGAGTGTACGTGTATTACATGGTCTATGTGGTGAGCTATGGGTTGTATATGTCAGTACACAACGGCCTGGCGTTTCAATACATCTGGCCCGGTAGCCCCTGGCTGGCGAACCAGAGTTTGCTGATATTGTTGGGGATTTCGCTACTGTTCGGGTTGCAGTTTTCGCGCGAGGTGAATGGCAGCACCCGGCTCGCACCCAAGACGGATCGCTTGGCGGTGATCCTGCAGGTGGCAAGCGGGGCCTTGTTATTGGTAACGCCGTTTTTAGATTACCAGCATTTAATTCTGGCCTACTCGCTACAAACCATCTTTGTGTGTAGCTGCATACTCGTATTGGGCAGTGTCTGCTGGCTGCGCGGCTCGGTTCCCGCGCGCTACTTTATGGCCGCCTGGCTGCTCTTTATGGTGTCGGTGTTAATCTACATGGTTAAACAGTTCGGCTTTCTGCCGCACAACTTCTTTACCCAAAACAGCTTTCAGATGGGCTCATTGCTGGAAATGGTGCTGCTTTCCTTGGCGCTGGGGGCGCGGGTGAATGAAATGCAAAAGCTGGGTTACTCCGACGCCCTCACTGGCCTGGCCAACCGTCGCCATTTCGATGAAATGCTGCCCCGCGAACTGGCCAACGCCGAGCGCACCGGCGCGCCGCTAACGCTGATGATTCTGGATATCGACCACTTTAAACGTATTAACGACGAGCACGGACACGCGCGCGGCGATCAAGTTATCGAGGCCATTGGACGATTGCTACGTAAAAACGTACGGCGCCCAAGCTTTGCCAGCCGCTACGGCGGCGAAGAGTTTGCCGTGCTACTGCCCCACACGAATGTATCGCAGGCCATGGCGCTGGCGGAGCGCTTGCGGATGTTGGTGCAAACTGAGATGCCGAGTGGATTGCCAGTGACGGCCAGTTTGGGTTTAGCCTGCTGCGAAGGGGGGTTGTTAAGGGCGCAGGGAGCGCTGTTTGAAGCGGCGGATTCGGCGTTATACCAGGCAAAGTCCGAAGGGCGTAATCGCGTCCAGTGTTATCAATTACCCGAGGCGACCCGGCGAGAAGTAGAAGCGGCGAAAGCCTAATGCCTGAAAAAGTGGCGGCGCGGCTGCGTCGCCACAATTTTGCAATTTACTTGCCCTTTTTACCGGCGGCAGGCTTGGCAGGTGTCGCGACCTTACCGGTTGCTTTTTCTGGCTTGTTGGGCACCTTGGAAACAGCAGATGGAGCCGCTTTGTTGCCACTTGGGGTTTTAGCCATTTCAATCTCCTAGAAAGGCTGGAGGGGTGCCTGCCCTGAGCGGGCCAGCTTGACCCTCGGTTACCAACTCGATGTTGGCTACTTAAATATATGCCTAATTTTACGGCGCGCAAGTGGCTGTAAAAAATATTTTTCAATGCAGACGCAAGGTTGTTATTTGGGTTCTAGGCTGAGTGCAAATGCCTTGCTGAGTTCTATCCAGGCGGCCAGTTGTTGCTCCGAGTCGACCCCGGCGGCGGCGATGTATACCATGCCCCTGAGTGGCTTGCCGGTAAAATCCATTTGTCTGACATAGGGGATTTTCAAACAAGCTTCGTATTTTTCTGGGCCTACGCGCGCCATTAATTCTTCACCCACTACGCCACAACACATATTGCCGTTTAACATCATCGCCAAGCCGCCAAACATGTGCTTTTCGTGGTAGTTGTCGTGGTGATTCAAATGGCTTCTAACGCGTTCGGCCAGCGCTTCACTGTAGGCCATAGGTGTGCTTCCTCATTGATTGGACTGCCAGGGGTAATCCATTTGGCGCGCCGTTTGGATGGCGAGCGCCGGGTTTGCCAGGCGGGCGATCAGGTGCAGGCTCGCGTCTATACCTGCCGACACGCCGGCAGTGGTTAGGGTGTGCTGGTGATCGATAAACCGGTGTTCGGGTTGCACGCTAAGTGCGGGAAACTGTTCGGCAAGCAGGGGTGCGTCTTCCCAGTGGGTGGTCGCGCTCAACCCCTGTAGCAAGTCGGCGTCTGCCAATAGAAATGCACCGTTACAAATACTTGCCATAATTGCCGTGCTGGCCCGCCGGTTTTTAAGCCACGCGAGCAGTTCTGGGTTGTCGCGCGGGCCGTCAACCACGCCGCCGGGCAGTATGAGTAGCTGCACTTCAGGCAGGTTGGCGCGCGTGCAGTCGGCCTGCACAACGAGACCGGCGCGGCTGCGCACGGATAGCTGTTGGTCACTGAAGGTGATCACGTTAAAGGGGGCCTGTAGCTGTTGCCGTTCGCACAATCGGTTGGCAGTGGTAAACACCTCCTGCGGGCCGGCAAAGTCCAGCAGTTCAACCTCGTCAAACAAAAAGATACCCACATTCAATGCGGGCGATGTTTGTATGAAATTTTTCACGCTTCGTCCTTGATCCAAATATTAGTGTTAACTACGGGGCCTGCTCGATAGCTGTTTATATACTGTCGGCAGTGCAGACTGGTTTGATAAGGCGAGCGTTGCACCCGTGCAATTCGTTTAGTGTGTCGGGCTAACCCGCTTTTCAGTCTTTTCAATCTGCGTGTCAATCTACGAGGTCTAGTCAGGTCGTCAGCGCGTAATGCCGTACAGGCAATCTGCCTCAATAGGTGATCCATATCATGCAAGTGAACTAACGCTTGGCTGTTGCGAATGGTTGCGAGCCCCTGCCTTCGCAACCAACCAGCAAAAAAATTCATCAATATTTCTCGACGGCGCAAGCGCACTTGCAATAGTTAACGCACGATTAAAACGTGTGGGCGATACCGATGTAAAAGGGCTATAAACACCGGCATCCGCGCCACACAACGATTAAAGTTTAGCACAGGCTGGCCAAGTCAACCGACAGAGTGCTGCACGATCGAAGAGCGTGACCAGAGAGAGGCTTTGGGTACGAAACGGTGGGTATTTACTCGTCTCGGATTGTCTACTCTGCTATTAGGGCGATTAACTGTTGCGATGAGGGATTTATCACAGCATTTGGGTGTGGGTACATGGATAATACAGGCGACTGAATCAGCACCTAAATCCAAGCGATAAGTTGACCCTTAAGGCAGGTGAAAGGTCGCGGGCGTAAAACCTTGTGAACGCAAGGCGCCGCCGGTCACTGGTGCATAACGAGGTGAAACTATGAGCTTACAAACCTTTGGGCCCTATCTAAATAAAGGTTTTTTAATAACTGCATTGGCGACGTCAGGACTCTTGGCGGCTTGTGGCGGTTCATCGAGCAGCGACGATACCGCCACACTGAATCTTTCCATTGTGGACGGCCCGGTTGATGCTGCCGATGCGGTGGTGATTGCCTTTACCGAACTTGAATTAAAGCCCGCCGGAGGGCCGAGTCGCGTGATAACGCTGGACGACACGGCCACCATTAATCTGCTCGACTACCAGGGTGAGGTGAGTGCACCCTTGGTGCGAAACCTAGCGCTGGACGCCGGCGATTACAACTGGGTGCGTTTGGCTGTGGATGCCGCGGCCACCTATATTGAAATTGACGGTGCGCAATACCCGCTGGAAATTCCGAGTGCGGCGCAGACAGGTCTGAAATTAAATCAGGGCTTTACGCTGGCGGCCGGTGGAGTATCGAATTTCACGCTGGAATTTGATTTGCGCAAATCAGTTCACCAGGAAGGCACCGGCGATTATAAATTACGCCCCAGGCTGCGCATGGTGAACAACCTGGAGGTGGGCACGGTATTGGGCAGGGTGGATCGCGCGCTAATTGAAGATGCGGCCTGTGAAAATAATGGCGACAATAACGACATGGGCAATGTGGTTTATGTGTTTGAGGGCGCCGATGTCACCCCTGTCGATATTCGAGGCGCCGCCACTGATCCGATCACCTCGGCAACGGTGGTGTACGAGCAAAGCAGTGACAGCTTTATATTTACCGTGGGCTTTTTGGCTGCCGGTGACTACACCTTGGCGTTTACCTGTGACAGCCTGATCGACGATCCGACGGCAGCCGATGAGCTATTTTTTGGCGCCGCGATTGATGCCACTGTTACGGCCGGTAATACCACTCCGGTGATTTTGCAGTAGGTCCTTCAGCAAATAAAATCGGCCTCCGGGCCGATTTTTTGCGCACTAATCCGCACTTAATTCCCAAGCAAGTCGCGGGAAATAATGAGCTTCATGATTTCATTGGTGCCGGCGTAAATTTTTTGCACACGCGCATCGGCCCAGGCGCGCGCCACCGGATACTCCCACATGTACCCATAGCCACCGTGCAGCTGCAAACACTCGTCGGCCACTTTACATTGCAGCTCGGTGGCCAGCAGTTTGGCCTTGGCGGCCGTGGGTACGTCCAGTTTTTGTTCGACGTGCAGTGCCAGGCAATGGTCGATAAACACCCGCATGGCGGTCAGTTCGGCGCTGAGTTGCGCCAGCACAAATTGGGTATTTTGAAATGCGGCAATGGGTTTTCCAAAGGCGCTGCGCTCTTTGACGTAGTTAACCGTGTGATCAAGCACGGCCTCGGCGGCGCTCGTTCCGCCGATGGCCACCGACAATCGCTCCTGGGGTAATTCTTGCATCAGATAGACAAAACCCTGCCCCTCTGCGCCCAGCAGATTCTCTTTAGGAACTTTGACATCCTGAAAAAACAGCTCGGAGGTGTCTTGCGCTTTCATGCCGATTTTTTCGAGATTTTGGCCCTTGCTAAAGCCTGGGCTATTCGATTCCACCAGCAATAAGCTGGTGCCGGCGGCGCCGGCATTGGGATCGGTTTTGGCCACCACAATAACAAGGTCGGCGAGTTGGCCGTTGGTAATAAACGTTTTGGCGCCGTTGAGCAGGTAGTGATCGCCCTGCAACACAGCGGTGGTTTTAACGCTTTGCAAATCGGAGCCGGTGCCCGGTTCGGTCATGGCGATGGCGGTGATTAGGTCGCCGCTGATACAACCGGGCAGGTATTTTTGTTTGAGTGTGTCGCTGCCGTAATTGTAAATGTAGGGCACGGCGATGTCTGAGTGCAGTCCCCAACCAATACCCGATAGACCGAGGCGGGCCACCTCTTCGTCGATGATGGCGTTGTAGCGAAAGTCCAGACCCAGGCCACCGTCGGCCTCTGGGATGGTTGCCCCCAGGTAACCTTGGGCGCCGGCTTTGCGCCAGAGTTCGCGGTCGACACAGCCGTCTTTTTCCCATTGGCTGTGAAAGGGTTGGGCCTCTGATTCTAAAAATTTTCTAACGCTGTCGCGAAATTGTTCGTGTTCGGATTGGTACACGGTTCTGGGTATCACGGTGAGCTCCTGGTTAGCTGAACAACGTATTATTGTGGGCGGCGTCGAGTAAATTGGCGGGCGCTTCAAAGCGTTCGCCGTAGCGCTCGGCCAGTGTCTGTGCGCGGCTCAAAAATTCACTGGGGCCGGTTTGATTAACAAACTGTACGGTGCCGCCGGTCCAGGCCGGATAGCCAATGCCAAATACTGCGCCGATATTGGCGTCGCCCGTGTTTTTCACGACGCCCTCTTGCAAGCAGCGCAGGGTTTCCAGCGCCATGATGTAGAGCAGGCGATCTTTGACATCCTGCAAATTGGCAGAGGGGTCATTGGCGGGAAAGTGGTCGGCCAGACCGGGCCAGAGCGCTTTCTTGCCGTGCTCTGGGTAATCGTAAAAGCCTGCGCCCGCCGCTTTACCCAGGCGCCCGGCCTCGAGCATACGATCCAATACGGCGTCACCCGGGTGCTGTGGGTAGGGCGTATTGTCTAAGGCTAAATCCTGTTGGGTTTGGCGGCGCACCTTGTCCAGTAAGGTCAGGCTCACCTCGTCGATAACCGCCAGCGGCCCCACCGGGAAGCCGGCCAGAAATGCGGCGTTTTCTATCACTGCCGCGGGTACGCCCTCGGCTAACAGGGCCATGCCTTCGTAGGTGAAAGTGCCAAAAACCCGCGAGGTATAAAAGCCTCTGCTGTCGTTTACTACGATGGGCGTTTTACGAATTTGCTGCACGAAATCGTAGGCGCGCGCTATGGCTTCGTCACTGGTGTTTGCGCCGCGAATAATTTCGACCAGCGGCATTTTTTCCACCGGTGAGAAAAAATGCAGGCCCAGGAATTTTTCGGCGCAATGCACGGATTCAGCCAGGCCAGTGATGGGCAAAGTTGACGTATTACTAGCGACTAACAGGTCTGGGTGCAGGTGCGCGCCCAGTTCGCGCAGGGCGGCGGCTTTTACGTCGCGGTTTTCAAACACCGCCTCAATGATCAGCTCGCAGCCGGTGAGGTCTTCGGCCAGGCTGGTGGAGTGAATGCGCGCCAGCACCGCGTCGGCTTCGGCCTCTGTAAGCCGGCCTTGAGCCTGTTTTTTTTCCAGCAGGGCACTGGTGAAAGCTTTGCCTTTGCCCGCAGTGGTGTTGTCCACGTCTTTAAGCACGACGTCTAT
Source organism: Simiduia sp. (assembly GCF_058345725.1). Lineage (NCBI taxonomy): Bacteria > Pseudomonadati > Pseudomonadota > Gammaproteobacteria > Cellvibrionales > Cellvibrionaceae > Simiduia > Simiduia sp. The sequence continues at coordinate 31,611 of NZ_JBTUOC010000040.1, forward strand.
ACCGTGGATTGCGCATTGGTAGGCGATACCCGCGCCCATCATGCCGGCGCCCAATATGCCGACCTTTTTGATGGGCGCCGCGCGCTCGAGTTCCGGCCGGCTTTTGCCGGCTTTAATAGCGTTGAGTTGGAACCAAAAGGTATTGATTAAATTTTTGCAGATTTGTCCGCGCGCCAGCTCGACGATGTAGCGCGATTCAATGCGCGTGGCGGTGTCGAAATCCACCTGAGCGCCCTCCACGGCGCAGGCCAGAATTTTTTCCGGTGCGGGCAGGCAGCCGTGCGTTTTGGCGCGCACCATGGCCGGCACTATGGGCAGGGTGCGTGCCAGCGCCGGTTGCGACGGGGTGCCGCCCGGCAATTTGTAGCCCTTTTCATCCCAGGGTTGGCGCGCCTCGGGATGGGTGGCCGCCCAGGCCTCGGCGCGGGCGATCAGGCCGGTTTCATCGTCGGCCAGCTCGTGAATCAGCCCCGCCTTTAAGGCGCGCTCGGGCGTGAGCTGCTTACCTTCGGTAAGTAACGGCAGCGCCGCCTGTAATCCCAGTAGGCGCACAGTGCGGGTAACACCGCCGGCGCCCGGCAGCAGGCCCAGGGTGACTTCGGGCAAGCCCAGCTTCACCGAGGGGTTGTTGAGTGCCACGCGGTGGTGTGCGAACAAACACATTTCCCATCCGCCTCCGAGGGCTGCGCCATTGATGGCGGCAACCACCGGCTTGCCCGCCGTTTCCAGTTGGCGCATGCAGCGCTTGAGTGTTTCGACCATGTCGAAAAATGCCTGGGCGTTGTCGTCGTCAACCTGGCTTAAGGCGGTTAGATCGCCGCCCGCAAAAAAAGTCGCTTTTGCCGAGCGAATGACGAGGCCGCGCCAATCGCTGTCGAACAGTGCGGTGGTGGCGGCGACAAAATCCTCGGTGAACTTTTGGTCCATGAGATTGGCGCTGGCATCGGGGCGATCCAGCACAAAGTGGTGAATGCCGTTGTCGTGTTTGATGAGTTGCACGCTGGTATTTGTCATGTGTGTCTCCTACACCCGCTCGATCACGGTGGCGATGCCCATGCCGCCGCCCACGCACAAGGTAATTAAGCCAAATTGTTGATCGCGCGCTTCCAGTTCATCCAACAAGGTGCCGGTGAGCATGGCGCCGGTGGCGCCGAGTGGGTGGCCCATGGCAATGGCGCCGCCATTGACGTTGATTTTTTCCGGTGCCACCTTCAGCTCGCGGGCAAAGCGCAGCACCACCGAGGCAAAGGCCTCGTTCACTTCGAACAGGTCGATGTCATCCACGGTCAGCCCGGCAATGGCCAGGGCTTTGCGCGCCGCCGGCGCAGGGCCCGTGAGCATGATGGTGGGGTCGGTGCCCACCAGCGCGGTGGCGCGCACCTTCGCGCGGGCGGTCAGCCCCCACTGGCTGGCCGCATTTTGACTGCCAATCAGCACCAGGGCGGCGCCGTCCACAATGCCCGAGGAGTTGCCGGGGGTGTGCAGGTGTTGAATCTGCTCCACCTCCGGGTACTTGGAGCGGGCGACGCCGTCAAAGCCCATGGCACCGATATCGGCAAAGGAGGGTTTAAGTGCGCCCAGACTCTCGAGCGAGGCATCTGGGCGCAGGGTTTCGTCCTGCGCCAATATCTCAAAGCCGTTGGCGTCGCGCACGGGTATGACCGAGCGGTTGAAGGCGCCCCTGGCCCAGGCGGCCGCGGCCTTGTGGTGCGAGTGCATGGCAAAGCTGTCCAAGTCTGTGCGCGAGAAGCCCGCCAGGGTGGCAATGAGATCGGCACCGATTCCCTGGGGCATAAAGCCGGTTTGCGCGTTGGTGGCCGGATCTAATGCCCAGGCGCCGCCGTCGCTGCCCATGGGTACCCGCGACATGGATTCGACGCCGCCGGCCACAATTAAGTGCTCCCAGCCGGAGCGCACTTTCTGGGCGGCCATGTTGACGGCTTCTAAGCCCGAGGCGCAAAAGCGGTTGAGCGTGACGCCCGCCACGTCGTCGTGCCAGCCGGCCGTCAGCGCCGCAGTTTTGGCGATATCTGCGCCCTGGTCGCCAATGGCAGTTACGCAGCCCAGCACTATGTCGTCCACCTGATCGGTGGGAAAGCTGCCGTTGCGGCGGTGCAGTGCCTGCAACAGCTGGGTGACGAGTGTGATGGGTTTGACTTCGTAGAGTGCGCCGCTGGCCTTGCCGCGCCCGCGGGGTGTGCGCAGTGCGTCGAAAATAAAGGCTTCCGATGTCATGGGGATTCCCTGCTGTGTGGGTGATGAATCAACTATAGGCCAGGGGGCTATTGCAATTTAATGATCCTAAGTGACAATGCCACTGATCAGATGGCTAAGGGATGTCACCCAGCGCAGGAACAGGAGTCATTGCGTGGTTCGATTATTGTTGATGGGAGTGGTGTGGGGCCTGTGCGCTTGTACGCCCACCCGCGTGGCTGAATTCGGCTTGCGGTTGTTTGTGGATTGCGACGAGGCCGGCTACGAGGGCTCAACCATTCGCGACGAAGATTGGCAGCGTCGACACGACGGCGGCAAGGCAATGTGCAACCGCATAGTGGAGTCCACGGCGGCCACACTGGCGGGCGAGGCGTAGCGGCAGCTCGTAATGACGATTGATTGCTCTGGCGGGCGTAGCCCCGCCGTACTGCAGATGGATTGGCCGTGCTGCCGCTAATTACCCACCCGGCCTACAGTTACGACTTTCCCGCGCGGCACCGCTTTCCCATGCAAAAATTTAGCTTGCTGCACGACTACTTGCGCGCGCGCGGGCTGGCGACGGAAAGCAATACGCTGCGCCCGGGTCGCTGTCGGCCAGGGCTTTTGGCGCTGGCCCACGACGATGACTACGTGGCGCGTTTTATAAGTGGCCAGCTCTCGCGGCAAGAGGAGCGGCGGATGGGTTTGCCCTGGAGCGAGGGGCTGGTGCGCCGCACTTGCATTTCGCCCGCGGGTACGCTGCTGGCGGCGCACTACGCCTTGAAATACGGTATTGCCTGTCATCTGGCCGGCGGCACCCACCACGCGCATAGGGATTTCGCCTCCGGCTTTTGTATTTTTAACGATCTGGCGATTGCCGCGTTAGCCGTGCTGGCGCACACTCGCGTACAGCGGGTGCTGATCTTCGATGTGGATGTGCACCAAGGCGATGGCACGGCGCGTATTTTGGCCGAGGAGCCGCGCGTGTTTACCTGCTCGGTGCACTGCGAAAAAAACTTCCCCGCGCGCAAGGCGCACAGTGATTTGGATATTAACCTGCCGGTGGGCATGGGCGACGAGGCCTACCTCAGCGTGGTGGAACACACCTTTGCGCGCTTGCTACGCGAGTTTCAACCCGAGCTGGTGCTCTATGACGCAGGCGTGGATGTCTATGCCAACGACCCCTTGGGATTGTTGAACATTTCCGAATCGGCCATCGCCGCGCGCGATGCACAGGTATTGCAAATGGCGCGGGCGGCGGGGGTGCCGGTGGCGACGGTGATCGGCGGTGGCTACGACCGCGATCAGCGCGCGCTGGCCCGACGCCACGCGCTTTGCGTCGAACAGGCCGCTCGGGTGCACGGGCTGTTATAATCGCGCTTTTGCGAAGTATTTCTATGTCTGTATTAGCCGCCCTGCAGGCGCGCAGCGACTGTTGCGAGTTGTGTAAATCCACCGATCAACTGGCTGCGGTCGAAGTGGGGCCAGAGGCCAACGCCAACTCCGATCGCCAGCTGTTGGCCTGTACTGTGTGTCGCGCGCAATTGAGCGGCGAATCGCCGCTGGACGAAAATCACTGGCGCTGCCTGAACGACAGCATGTGGAGTCAGGTGCCCGCGGTCCAGGTGCAAGCCTGGCGTCAACTCAAGCAACTGGCCGCCGATGTGCATTGGGCGCAAGAGTTGTTGGACATGCTGTATCTCGCGCCGGAACTGGAAACCTGGGCCAAGGCATTGGGGGCCGAGCAGAACCTGGTGCACACAGATTGCCACGGCAATGTATTGAGCGCCGGCGATAGCGTCACACTCATTAAAGACCTGCCGGTTAAAGGCGCTAATTTCACAGCCAAGCGCGGCACGGCGGTGCGCAGTATTGCGCTGGTGCCCGACAATGCGCAACACATAGAGGGCAAAGTGGAAGGCCAGCGGATCGTGATTTTGACCCAGTATGTGAAAAAGAATTAAGCACTCTTAAAGCCTCCCAGTGCGATCGACCATAAAAAAACCGGGTTAGGCCCGGCTTTTTTGGTGCGCTGGCATTATGCCCGGCGGGGTCGGCGCGCCAGGAGCAGCATTAATGCGCCGATCAACATCAGCAGGGCGCTGTTGGGTTCGGGCAAGACGGTTTTAATTTTTGAGGCGTACAGGTTGACGTGCGACAGGCCACCACCTCTATTAAATTTATTGATAAAACTCCAACTGCCAGCGCTCACACCCTTAGCGATTTCAAACACAAACCACTCGTCTGGCTGGTTGCCGGTGCCAAATTTAAAACCCAGTGCGGCGTTGTCGTAGTGATTCCAAAAGTCGCTGTCGAAACCCCAGGTGCCGGTGCTGGACTTATTGGCGCCCGGTGTTTGGCTAAACACAATGGCAAAGGGATCGAAGGGGTCGTTGAGCACGCCCGCATCGTCTTTGCTTTTTAATACCCAATTGACCGGCGTGGACAGTAAAAATTTGTCCGTGCCCGGGTTGCCGCTGATATTGCCGGTGCCTGCGCCAAGGCAGCTGAGTGCGTAGGCGCTGTCCATCTTCATGTGATTTTTGGTGGTGTCGGCACAATTGATGGCGGTGGCACTGGCGTGGGCTGCCGCTAGCCATAACACACAAGCGACGAAGGTGTTTCTCATTTCAGGTTAAACCTCGAAATTGGCGAAAAAAATAGGGGGTGCGGTTGGGCCGACTGGGCGTTGCGCGTATTGCCTGAGCAATCCGAATCGGAAGCCGACGCAGTGGACAAGCAACACCTGTGCCGCTTGAAAAATATCTCTACCATTCAATGCGTTAGTGCTTTTTGGTTGCTGCGCTTGCAGCGGGCTTGTCAAATTTATCGACGGTTTAGCTGCCCGCAGCTAGCGCGTCCTGGGCGCGCGCCACATTGTCTTGCAGGTGGTGGGGGTTGAGGGTGCCTACAATGGCGCTGGTAACGCCGGGGGTGTTGAGTACAAAGTCCATGCTGGCTTGTACCGGATTGGCTTCTGCGCCGGTGCGCGCGTCGGTCTGACACAGGTGGCCGCTGGCCAGCGCCTTTTTGATAAACACGCCCTTGTGGTGCTGGGCGCAGTAGTCGATGACGGGGCGCTCGTCGCGCTCGCGCAGGTTGTAGGTAACCATCACGCCGTCGGCCTGTTGCGCGGCTAAGAGCCCGCCCGCCACGGTTTTGGTGGACATGCCAAAGGCGCGGATTTTGCCCTGGCGTTTTAACTCCGCTAATTGCTCGAGCGCGCCCTGCTGTTCAATGATGTGGCAATCGTCGCCGTTGGAGTGCACTAACACTATGTCGATCACCTCGGTGCGCAGCCGCTGCAAGCTGCGCTCGACGCTGGCGCGGGTGTGTGCGGCGCTGAAGTCAAAATGGGAGGCGCCGTCGACAAATTCTTCACCGACCTTTGAGCAAATCACCCAGTGGTCGCGCTGACCTTTGAGCAGTTCACCCAGGCGGGTTTCACTGGTGCCGTAGGCGGGCGCTGTGTCGATCAAATTGATACCCAGTTCGCGCGCGCGATGAATCAGCGCCAGGGCCTCGGCATCGGAGGGCAATTCAAAATGGTGCGGGTATTTTACGCCTTGATTGCGGCCGAGTTTAACGGTGCCAAGGCCCAGGGGGCTAACGTGAATGCCGGTGTTGCCAAAGGGGCGCTGAATCATCAGTGGGTCTCGGGAGTCTGGTTAAAAGCGATGTCCCAGGGCGTGTGTGCCAGGGGCGCGGGCGGTAAGAAGCTCGCATCGGTAGCGGCGTGGCTGGGGGTAATTTGGTCGTCCGCTAACAGCGACAACATGCTGTTGGCCATGTTGGGTGCCAGCGTTAATTTGGTGGGCCAGCCCACAAGAATGTGGCAAGCCGCACCGTCGGCGCGCTGAGCGCGGGCGGCAAAGGCCTGATCGGGGCGGGCAAAATTGCGCTGTCGGGGTTCGGCGCGCGCCACTGGCAGGGTGGCCCACTGGGCGCTGGAAAAGTCGAGCCAGGGCATGAGCGCGGCCAGTTCTTTTTGCGCGCAGGCAATGAGCTCGGCCGGTGTCTGTTGGGCGCCCTGCTCCGCCAGGCTGCCGCCCAAATACCAGACGATATCGCCATCGCGCGCCGGGTGGCTGGAAATGGTCAGGCGCGGCGTTTTATCGGCGCCCAGGCAGTGGCCAAAAAATCCATAGCCCAGTTTGTGTTTTACCATGACCTGCTGCAATGGTCGCAATTGCATGGCCGGCTGCTCGCATCCGCACTCGGCCAGCAGCGCCTCGTTGCCGCGTCCGGCGGTGAAAATTATTTTTTTCGCGTGCAGCCTGTGCCGCTGATGGCCCACTGTTGTGCACAGGCTTATGCCATCGGACGTTTGTTCAATGCGGCTGTGTTGCCAGTTAATCGTGCGGGCGCGATCGCCTAAATTGCGTGCCAGCGTGGCTACCACGCTGGGCACATCCAACACTAAATCCACCAGCTTATAGAGATCGAAGGTGCGACCGGCGGCGGCCAGCAGCGGCGGATAGTCGGCGGGTTTTAGGTGGTCCACGCGCCCGCGCAGAGCTTTGCTGGCAAAAAAGGTGGTGATGCGCGAGGTGACGCTGGGGCTGGCCCACATGTAAAAGTGCTCGCTCAGTACCCGCGCACCGCGCAGGTCTACATCGCCCAGGCCCTTCAGACAGGCGGCCCAGTGGGCGGGCATGTCGGCGATGGCTTCACTGGCACCGGTGAGCGCGCCCGATAAGGCGTATTTTACACCGCCGTGAATCATGCCCTGGGACGCCAGCGACTGGTGATCGCCCAGGCCCGACTGCTCCAGTAGTAACAGGTTGTAGCCCGCCGATTGCAGACGATTTGCCAGCCACAGGCCGGCGATGCCACCGCCGATGATGAGCGTGTCGAAATAGTGGTGCTGTTCGGACATAACCGGGCTCATGAAAAATTTCGCAAATTATACGGCAAAGACCCGCGCCTGGCTTGGCATGGTCGCGGGCGGTGGCTTTCGGTATGCTTGCGCCTTTGAGAGCAAGCAACCCGCCTATGACCCGCATTGTCTACACCCTGATGTTATACCTGGCCCTGCCGGTGATCGCGCTGCGATTGCTGTGGCGCGCGCGCCTGGCACCGGCCTATCGCGCGCGCTGGGGCGAGCGCTTTGCTGTTGCAGGGGGCAAGCCTCGCGGCCCCGCTATTTGGGTGCACGCGGTGTCGGTGGGCGAAACCCTGGCGGCTCTGGACATGATTGAATTCCTACAGCAGCGCTACCCAGACCACCGACTCTTAGTTACCACCACCACGCCAACCGGTTCCGAGCGCGTGACGCAGGCGCTCGGCGATACCGTGGATCACGTCTACCTGCCCTACGATTTACCGGATTGCTGGTGGCGTTTTTTCAAGGCATTTCAGCCGCGCTTGTTAATCGTTATGGAAACTGAACTGTGGCCCAATTTGTTGGCGGCCTGCGCGCGCCGGCAAGTTCCGGTGTTGTTGGCAAACGCGCGTCTGTCGGCCAAGTCTGCCAGGGGCTATCAGCGGTTGGCGTGGCTCAGTCGGCCCATGTTGCAGCGCTTGACGGCGGTGGCCGCCCAGCAGCAGCCAGACGCCGAGCGCCTGATCGCGCTCGGCGCGGCACCGGGGCGGGTGCACGTAACGGGATCGATTAAATTTGATCTCACTCTGACCGATCAACAGCGCGTTCGGGCTGCCGCGCTACTGACCGAGTGGGCGCCGGCGGGCGAGTGCATTTGGTTGGCGGCCTCCACTCACCCAGGCGAAGATGAGCAGATACTGACGGCCTTCGCCGCAGTGCGCCAACGCCAGCCACAGGTGCGCTTGGTACTGGTGCCCCGCCATCCCGAGCGCTTCGACAGGGTCGCGCGCCTTTGCCAGGACGCCGGCTGGCGCACCCGGCGCCGCAGCCAGCCAGGTGGCGACGCCTTCGATGTGTTGGTGGGCGATACGATGGGCGAGTTGTTGGTGTTTTACGGTGCCTGCCATGTGGCGTTTGTGGGCGGCTCGTTGGTGCCCACGGGCGGCCACAATATGATCGAGCCGGCCGCTTGGGCTAAACCTGTTATCTGCGGGCCGCACCTGTTCAATTTTGCCGAAGTAGCGCGCTTGATGAGCGTCGCGGGCGGTCTGTTTCAAGTGTCGACTGCCGCCGCGCTGGCCGAGCAAGTGCTGGCCTTAGTGGCAGATGAATCCCTGCGGTCGCACTCTGGGGCAGCGGCACAGTCGGTGGCTGAGACGAATCGAGGCGCGCTCGCGCGCTTAGTGCAGCTTGTGGACGAGACATTGCGCCGCTGAGTGGGCGCAGGTGTGCGCCAAAAAAAACACCGGCCAAGGCCGGTGTTTTTTTTGGCGCTAGGTGGTGCGGATTACTGCTCGTACTTGGCGCGCTCAACGGCGGCCAAGTCATCCAGCCACTCGTTGATTTTAACCACGTCTGCAGGTGTCAGATTGCCGGCCACTGCCTTCAACTGAAACTGGTTGATAACATAATCGTACAGGGCGTTGGAGTAGTCGCGTCGGGCTTGGTACAGGGTGCGCTGCACTTGCAGTACGTCCACCAGGTTGCGGGTGCCCACCTCGTAGCCAGCCTGGGTGGCAGAGACGGCACTTAAGCTCGAGGTAATGGCCTGCTTGCGCGCGGCTACGCGGGCCACATCGGTGGTCACTAGCAGGTGCAGCGAGCGCGCCGCCTGAATGGTGTCGCGATTGGCTTTGTTGTACAGCTCTTCGGCCTGCATGGCGCTGCCGTGCGCTTGGCGCGAACGGGCACTGGTACCGCCGCCTTCGAAAATGGGTACGTTCAAATTCAGCGACGCGGTGGTGCCGTTGGTGGCGCGATTATTCAGAATGTTTTCACCGTCTTCCGAATCGGAGTCGCTGTAGCCCAGGCTGGCAGTCAATGTGGGGTAGTGCGCTGCTTGCGACGCTTGAGCACCGCGGCGCGAAGCCTCGGCGGCCAGGCGTGCAGACTTCAGTGCATAGTTATTTTGCAGAGCAAAGCTCACCCACTCCGAACGGGCTTCGGGCTGTGGTTTTAGTACGGGAAAATCTTCTTTCAGAGGCGCAATGGTGTCGTGGGCGGTGCCTGTGAGTACCTCCAGGGCTTCGAAAGCGATACCCAAATTGCCGCGCGCGGTGAGTGTTTGCGCGGTGGCAATGTCGTAAGAGGCCTGGGCTTCGTGGACGTCGGTAATGGCCGTCAGCCCCACTTCAAAGCGCTGCTTGGTTTGCGCCAACTGGTGCGAGTTAGCGTTTTCTTCGGCGATGGACGCCTCCAGGGTGTCGATGGCGCGCAGTACGTTAAAGTAGGCGGTGGCCACGCGCACGATTAAGTCCTGTTGCGCAGCGCTGAAATCGGCCTCGGCTTTTTCCGTTAAATCGATACCTTGCTGATAGCCAAACCAGGCTGCCATATTGAACAGTGGTTGGGTCAGGGTGGCGCCCCAGGTTGTATTTTCGGGCTCGGAGGGGCCGGTGACACCCGATTGCGTCACATCCAGATCGCTTTTGCTGTAGCTGGCATTGGCGGAAATTAGCGGCAGCAAATTCGCGCGGCCAATATTTTTTGCCTCGCGCGCGCTGCGGTAGGCGGCCTCGTCTGCCTTGAGTTGATGGTCGTTTTCAACGGCCAATTGGTAAATTTCGTTGAGGGTATCGGCCTGGGCAAAATTCAGGCTGCCAATGAGCCCGGCCGCGCATATCCAGCGCAGAGTGTGGGCTAGCGGTTTGCGGGAAGACATAGTCGCATCCTTCGATGACTGAATTACTGAGGGTTTGTGTGCGGCAAGATTACCTTATCAGTTAGGTCTGGCCTAGTGTGGATTGTGAAAAGTAGGGTTAATTCAGGTCGAACGGAAAGGCGCCTGAGATCAACTGGCGCAATGACTTGCGGGCAGGGCCAAGGTGCGGTGGCGGACGCAAAAAGTAGAGAGTTTGCGAAAAAATGCCGTACAGTAGCCCACATAATAACGAGGGCTGCCGGTCAGACCGGCGCGCAGAGAGGGTGCAAATGTCAAAAGGCTTTGATTATGTGATTGTGGGGGGCGGCTCCGCTGGCTGCGTGTTGGCGAACCGGCTGAGTGCCGACGGCGAAACGCGGGTTTGCCTGTTGGAGGCCGGCGGCAGTGATCGCAATCCGCTGATCGATACTCCCCTGGGGGTAATTGCTGCGGTGGCCGGCGGCTTGTTCAACTGGTCTTTCCACACCAAAGTGCAGCCCACCATGGGCAATCGCTCGCTCTACTGCCCGCGCGGCAAAGTATTGGGGGGCAGCAGCTCTATCAACGCCATGTTGTATGTGCGCGGTCAGCCAGAGGACTACGACCGCTGGGCGCAGGAAGGTTGTCCCGGTTGGGACTGGGCCTCGGTGCTGCCCTACTTCAAAAAGGCGCAACATCAAGAGCGCGGTGCCAATGCATTTCACGGCGTGGGTGGTCCTTTAAACGTGGCGGACCTGCGCAGCCAGCACCCCCTGTGCGAGGCCTTTCGACGCGCCGCCATCGAAGCAGGCCTGCCGGCAAACGACGACTTTAACGGCGCCCATCAAGCGGGCGTGGGCTGGTTTCAAACCACCCAAAAAGATGGCAAGCGCTGCAGTGCGGCGGTGGCTTACTTGCACCCGGTACTCGCCGAGCGCCGCAACCTAACGGTAATTACTCGGGCCCAGGCGCGCCGTGTGTTGTTGGATGGCAAGCGCGCGGTGGGGGTGGAATACCAGGTGGGCGACGATATTTACCAAGCGCTGGCAGCCAAGGAGGTCATTCTGAGTGCCGGTGCCTTTGGTTCGCCACAGCTGTTGCTCTTGTCGGGTGTGGGGCCGGCCCACAAATTGGCCCCGCATGGCATTCCGGTCGCGCACGATTTGCCGGGGGTGGGCGAAAACCTGCAGGAACATGTGGATGTTTTGCTGGTGGCCAAGGAAAAAACCGCCACGTCCTGGGGCATTTTGCGGCCCCGCCAAATACTGCGGTCGTGCTATGCACTGGGTGAATACCTGCTCAAGCGCCGAGGTATGTTGAGCTCTACCGTGGCCGAAGTGGGCGCGTTTTTTCGGGCCGAGGAGGACGCCCCCACGCCCGATGTGCAATTGCACGTGTCGCCTCTGGCCATGGCCGATCACGGCCGCTATTGGCCCTACTATTTTCGGTACGGCATCACGGTGCACGTGGGATTGTTGCGACCCCACAGTCGCGGTTCGCTAAGTTTACACAGCGCCAACCCGAGCGCGGAGCCCTGTATTGATTTGAATATGTTGAGCGATGCCCGCGATCTGCCGCCGCTAGTGGCGGCTTTGAAAAAAGTGCGCGACATTTTTCAACAGCCGGCGCTGCGATCTATTTACGGTGGTGAACTGGTGCCGGGCGACGCGCTGGCGAGCGATGCAGAACTGGCAACCTTTGTGCGCATGGCCGCCAATCACATCTACCATCCGGCCGGCAGCTGCAAAATGGGCGATGACGCCATGTCAGTGGTGGACGCACAATTGCGCGTCCGCGGTCTGGAGAAGCTGCGGGTGGTGGACGCTTCCATTATGCCGACATTGATCAGCGGCAATACCAATGCGCCCACCATCATGATTGCCGAAAAAGCGGCCGATATGATTCTACAAACACCCACGGGGAACTAAATGGCCTGGTGTGGCTCCAACCAACAGGTTTTAAAACGCTAAACGTGAAAGGGGATTAACCCATGAAAATTTATTCGCAAGTGGCCGCGTTGATTCTGTTCTGTCTGCCTGTCGTTGGGCTCCAAGCCGCCGAGGTTGCCGAGTCGCAGGCGCCGGCCTTGTCCAAGGTGAAGCTGGACCGGTTGGACGAGGTCTACGCCAAACCGGGTGTGGACTGGCACCAATATACCCATGTGCTGCTGGCGCCGCTGGATATGAATGACACCGAAATTAAAGCGCCGTCGGGCACCCACAAGCGCGACATCAAGCCGCTTACCGACAAGCAAAAGGAAGCGTTTAACAGCGCGTTTCAGCGCGCATTTACCCGCGAGCTAAACGAAGACGACGCCTTTCAAGCTGCCTCAGAAGCCCAGGCCAATACGCTGAAAATCCAGGGTAAAATACTGCAACTGGCGCCCACCTATATTCCCGACAGTCGCATGGCGGCCTCGGGTCGCAATCGGGTGTACTCGGAAACCGCGGGCACTATCACCATGCAATTTGAAATTTACGACGCGGTCTCTGGTGAGCTACTTGCCAAGGTGACAGACAAGCGTGAAGCCACGCGTATGTGGCGCGAAAATAACGCCGTTCAAAACCGCGCACAAGTGAATCAGATCATGGGGTCTTGGGCGCGTATTTTCCGCAACCACCTGGACGACGTGTCGGCCCGCTAAGTTCGCACGCCGGCGCCAAGGCGCGCCGGTTTTACCCCTCCCGCCCACTGCTATACACTGCTCTGCACCGCCCGTGTGCCGAATGGCCACTGTCCTAATCCGTGGATTCACAAGGAATGCCCTATGCAGCGATTAATAATCTTTTGCCTGACCCTGCTGGTTATGGCGTGCGCCGCCAAGACTAAAGCGCCCTCGCCCGCCGATAAAACGCAGGCGGATTTAGCCGCCTTTTCGGTTATCAGCGTGACCGACCCCGCCTTTCAGCCCAATCGGGGCGAAACCATCAGTTGGGTGTCGGATGTCATCTTTGTCGGGCAGGAGGAAACGCCAGAAGATTTGCAAACCATTGAGTTTATCAAGGCCGATATCGATGAAGACTTGGCATTGAAAGGCTTTCAATTAGGCGAAGGCGTGAATGCAAACTATCGGGTGCTCGCCCTGGTGCAAGTGGGCGATGAGCAATTGTCCACGGAAATGCGCGAACTGTTTCGCCTGTACCCGAGTTTGGGGCGCGACAGCCAGCTGCACAAGGGCATGTTGATCGTCGCCGTGGCCCGCCCCGGCAGTGTGCAGGCACTTTGGCGGGGCGCCATAAAAGTATTTTTGGACGACGATCAGGTGTTGACCCCAGCACAACAGCGCCAGCGTCTGCGCGCGGCGGTGGACAAGGTTATGGCCTCCATGCCCAAAGCACTCTAACGGCGTTGGTAAACGGGCCACGGGCCGGAGCACATGCATGTTTGATTCAGAATTTCGACGTCGCGACGTAGAGCTCGCCGAGACCGAAGTAACCTACCAAGGCTTTTTTCGGATGGTGCGTCTGAAGCTGCGCCACAGGTTGTTTCGCGGCGGCTGGAGCGGTTGGATCACCCGCGAGCTGTTTGAACGCGGCGAGGCGGTAGCCGCTATTTTGTACGACCCAGTGCGCGACCGCATTGGCTTCGTCGAACAGTTTCGCGTAGGTGCGCTGAATGATCCCCTGGGCCCCTGGTGCCTCGAGGTGGTGGCTGGCATGACGGAGGTGGGTGAAACGCCGGCTGAGGTCATCCATCGGGAAATCGTGGAAGAGGCCGGAATTGCGGCTCGGCAGTTGGTACCTATCTGCCAATACATGAGTAGCCCGGGCGGCTCGGACGAGCGCTTGCACCTCTTTTGTGCGCTGTGCGACCTCAGCGAAGCCGGCGGTATATTTGGGCTGGCAGATGAAAATGAAGACATTCGGCTGCACACGGCTGCGGCCGACGCCGTATTCGCCGCCCTCTACAGTGGTCGATTTAACAATGCCGCCACGCTCATATGCCTGCAATGGCTGCAGCAACACCGCGCACAACTGCAGGCGAATACCTGATCGAACTGCGGTGCAGTTCAAGTCTGCAGCACGCGAGGCGTGAGTTTGACATAAACCTGTGCCATGCTTAGCGGCAATGGTGTTAATTGTGGTGCGCTTTTATGGCTGTATGTGCTGATCTCCGCGCAAAACGTCGCTATCAGGTTGACTTGGTGGCGCAGCAGGCACTGGGCGACATGAATTACGCCCGCCTGATGCGTTTGCTGCCCGACCTGGCGCAACGCAGCCTCTGGTGCTTCAAAATTACCGCGCCCAAGGGCGATTGGCGGGTCACTTTGCGGGTTGAAGAACGTGCCAGATTTACCACCAGCGTGCTAATATCGCGCCATCAGAGCGACTGCCGCTGGACCCAGTCGCCCGTGCTGAAAGTGCGCCTCTATCACGATGCCCAAATGGCAGAAGTGGTGGCGTGGGAAAGGCACCGCGTAAAGCTTGGGCGCTACCCCTACCCGAATACCCAGATGTACCACTGTGATGAGAAGGTGCAACTCAATCGCTTTCTCGGTGAATGGTTGGCGCATTGCCTCGCCGAAGGCAAGGCAATTGACATCAACCTGAAGTTAACCGGCTAGCCCTGCGGCAACGGAAGAATAGGACTGGTTCAACCGGATGGACTTTCCAGAACACATAGCTTTTCCCAGCGATCGCCCTCTGCGGCTATTGCAAATCACCGACTGCCATCTGGGCGAGTACCCCGGCGAAGAATTGCTTGGCCTAAATACCGACCAAAGCCTGCACGACGTGTTGAACCTGGTGGCCAAGGAGCCTGCCGATCTCATCATCAACACCGGCGACGTATCCAGCCATGGCCACGTGGGTTCCTACAGCCGCTATCAAACGTTGGTAGATGGCTACACCCAGGTGCCGCACGCCTGGATTCCCGGCAACCACGATTTGCCCGACGCTATGGATGCCGCCGTAGCCGGCGGACGCAGCCCGCGCGTCATCGAAGCGGGGCCCTGGCAGTTTATTTTGTTGAGTACCTATGTGCCGGGGCACGAGCACGGTGACTTGACCGACGGCGAGCTGAAATTTTTAGCCGATACCTTGGCGGCTTCCAACAAGCCGGCATTGATCTTTTTACACCACCAGCCGCAGCCTGTGGGTAGTGCCTGGATCGATCAATACACGGTGCGCGCGCACGCCAAGTTCTTTGCGCTGGTAGACCCCTGTCCGCGCGTGAAAGGTGTGGTTTGGGGCCATGTACACCAGGCCTACGATCAAATGCGCGGGCACATTCGCATGTTGGCCAGCCCGTCGACCTGCATACAGTTTTTACCAGACAACGACGACTTTGCCTTAGACACCCAAATGCCCGGTATTCGCTGGTTTGAATTGCAGGCCGATGGCCAGTTTGACACCGGCGTTAAACGCATTGCCCACAAAGACTACCCCATCGACTTCAACTCCACGGGCTACTAATGCCCCAACTGTTGTACATCCACGGCTTTCTCAGCTCGCCCGCCTCTGCGAAGGCGGTGCAGCTTGCCAACTGGTTGGCCAGTCACCGGCCAGAGATCACCTTTATTTGCCCGGCGCTCTCCCCGCACCCGCGCCAAACGCGCAGCGCGCTGGAGCAAATTGTGGCAGCAGCGCGCGGCCCGCTGGGTGTGATGGGATCTTCCCTGGGCGGCTTTTGGGCCACTTGGCTGGTGGAGCGCTACGGGGTGCGGGCCCTGTTGATCAATCCCTCCACTAACCCCATGGCCATGTTGCCCGCCTATTTGAATCGGCCAGTGAAAAACTACCACAGCGACGCCAGCTACATCTTGACCGAGGGGGATCTGCGCGACTTGCGCGCCTGCGATACCCCCAGCCTCCGCCGCCACGCAAACTACTGGCTGCTGACGCAAACCGGCGACGAGGTGCTCGACTACCGCCTCGCCGTGGACAAATACCGGGGCTGCCGACAAACGGTGGAGCGGGGCGGCGATCACAGTTTTCAAGGTTTTGAGCGTTTTATCGAACCGGCAGTGGAATTTGTGCTGCCGTCACAGGAGTGATCAGAATGAAAAATTGGGCCTGGCTGATTGGCCTGTGTCTGTCGTGGCCGGTGGCGGCCGACGAGATGCAAGCGTGTTTGCTGGAAAAAATGAAAACCGCCAGCGATGAACTGAGTATTGGCGATCTGCGCAAAAGCTGCGCTAAGGTACTGGAATTGCAACAACTCCAGCAGGCCACCGAGGCCGCTCACGGCGAGCCCAGCCCGGTCACTCAGCGACTCATCGCCGAGCAGGAGGCGGTCGACAACCCCTTTGAGCTCTCTTCCTATCGGCGCAACTATGTGTTGCTGGGTTCCTACAACGCCACGCCCAACACCGAGATCTGGGATTTAGACCACCCGGAGCAGCCCATCAACAACACCGAGGTCAAGCTGCAATTATCCTTCAAGGCGTTGGTGGCGCGCGGTATTCTGGGCGCGGATTTGTGGGCGGCCTACACCCAGCAAAGCTGGTGGCAATTGTACGCCGAGCAATCGGCACCCTTTCGCGAAACCAATTACGAACCCGAGGCCATGCTGCGCTGGGATACCCACATGACCGGTCTGGGCTACACAGTGCGCGCGTTAACGCTGGGTTTTAACCACGAGTCCAACGGTCGCTCGGGCGAGTTTTCGCGCAGTTGGAACCGCTTGATGGCCACCACCGTGATCGACAAGGGCAACTTGGTGGTGGTACCGCGCCTTTGGTGGCGCCTGCCGGAGCCCGACGACGAAGACGACAACCCCGATATCGACGACTATTTGGGCGTGGGCGATTTGGCGGTGGCCTACAAATGGGACGAGCAGCTGTTTACCGCCACCTTCAAAGGCGCCCAACAGCGCAAAAAGAACCACTACGGTGTGCAGCTGGACTGGACCTTTCCCATGGGGGGGCGATTCAAGGGCTACGTGCAGTACTACAACGGCTACGGCGAAAGCATGATCGACTACAACCACCGCAACCACCGCATCGGCTTTGGCATTTTACTTAACGACTGGCTCTAAGTGGCACCGGCTAAACAAAGGCCGCGCAACTGCGGTATAGTGGCCGCTGCCTATCCACTGCTGCGATATTAACGATAGATGTCTAACTACAACGCACAAGATATTGAGGTCTTAACAGGCCTCGACCCGGTTAAAAAACGCCCGGGTATGTACACTGAGACTACGCGCCCGAACCACCTGGCCCAGGAAGTGATCGATAACTCCGTGGACGAAGCCCTGGCCGGCCACGCGCGTCAAATAGACGTGGTGCTGCACAAGGACCAGTCGCTCACGGTTAGCGACGACGGCCGCGGCATGCCCGTGGACATGCACCCCGAGCAAAAAAAACCGGGGGTTGAGGTGATCCTGTCCACCCTGCACGCCGGTGGCAAGTTCTCCAATAAAAATTACCAGTTTTCCGGCGGTTTGCACGGCGTCGGTGTGTCGGTGGTGAATGCGCTGTCCGAGCGCTTGGTGGTCAGTATTAAGCGCGACGGCCAGGTGCACCAGATCGAATTCTCCAACGGCGACAAAACCCGCGACCTGACGGTGGTCGACACCTGCGGCAAACGCAATACCGGCACCTCGGTACATTTTTTACCCAATCCCAGCTATTTCGACTCCGCCAAATTTTCCGTGACTCGCCTGCGCCACGTCTTGCGCGCCAAGGCGGTCTTGTGCCCGGGTTTAAAAGTTACCTTTAAAGACGAACAGACCGGCGATGTGGATGAATGGCTGTATGAGGATGGCCTGTCGGACTACCTGAACGCTTCCACCCAGGGCTGGGAAACCTTGCCCGCTACTCCGTTCGTGGGCACCTTTACCGGTTCCACCGAGGCCTGCGATTGGGCGGTGCAATGGTTGCCCGAGGGCGGCGAAGTCATTCAAGAAAGCTACGTCAACCTGATTCCCACCGCGCAGGGCGGCACCCACGTCAACGGCTTGCGCACGGGTCTGCTGGAGGCTATGCGCGAGTATTGTGAATTTCGCAATCTGTTGCCGCGCGGCGTTAAGCTGGCGCCGGAAGATATTTGGAACGCCTGCTGTTTTGTCATGTCTTACAAGCATCACGACCCACAGTTTTCTGGGCAGACCAAAGAGCGTTTGTCCTCGCGCGAGGCGGCCGCATTTGTGTCCGGCGTGGCTAAAGACAGTTTTAGCTTGTGGCTGAATCAACACACGGAAGACGGCGACAAGCTCGCCGATTTGTGTATAAACAACGCGCAAAAACGCGTGCGCTCCAGCAAAAAAATTGCGCGCAAAAAAGTGACGCAGGGCCCGGCGCTTCCAGGCAAACTGGCCGATTGCGCCTGCGCCGAGCCAGAGCGCGGCGAACTATTTTTGGTGGAAGGCGACTCCGCCGGCGGCTCGGCCAAGCAGGCGCGCGATCGCGAGTGCCAGGCCATCATGCCATTGCGCGGTAAGATTCTGAACACTTGGGAGGTGGACTCCTCAGAAATTTTGGCGAGCCAGGAGGTGCACGATATCTCCGTGGCGCTGGGTGTCGATCCCGGCAGCGATGATTTGAGTGGTTTACGCTACCACAAAATTTGTATTCTGGCCGATGCCGACTCGGACGGGTTACACATTGCCACATTGTTATGCGCGCTGTTTTTACGGCATTTTAAACCCTTGGTACAAGCCGGACATATTTTTGTGGCCATGCCGCCACTGTACCGCATTGACCTGGGTAAAGAGGTGTTTTACGCGCTGGATGAAGCGGAAAAACAAGGCATTCTGGATCGCCTAACGGCCGAAAATAAAAAGGGTAAACCCAATGTCCAGCGCTTTAAGGGTTTGGGTGAAATGAACCCTCTGCAATTGCGCGAAACCACCATGGCCGCCGACACCCGGCGCCTAGTGCAATTGTTTGTGGACGACAGCGACGACACGGTGCAAGTGATGGATATGATGCTGGCTAAAAAGCGGGCCGGTGATCGCAAACAGTGGCTGGAAGACAAGGGCAATTTAGCGGATATCGCGCTTTAACTGGCCTGCCTGAGCAAACGGAGTTCAACGACATTGAGATTCACCGATAAGGAGCGACACATGAAAAAAATTAGCCTTTTGATAATGGGTGCTTTGCTGGCCGGCTTGGCGGCGTGCACCAGCTTGCCCTCGGCAGATAGCGATTGGGACACCAACTACGATTTTGCCAAAGTGAAAACCTACGGCTTTATTGATCGCGAAAAATTGCGCAGCATGACGCCGCTGACCAACGACATCACCCGCAACCGTATTGAAAATGCCATCGAAAAAAGCATGCAAGCTCAAGGCTTCAGCTACCAGGCCGATCCCAAGCAAGCGGATATTTTGGTGAGCTATCACGTCACCACCAAAGATAAACAGGATATCCGCACTTACAATACCGGTGTAAACCACTGCTGGAATTGTGCCTGGGGTCGCGGTATGGGTATGGGCGTTGGTTTTAACACCACCGATGTACGCGTGAAAGATTATGTGGAAGGCACGCTGATTATCGATATGGTCAATCCCCAAGACAGCGAGTCGGTTTGGCGCGGCATGCTGAGCGCCCGCATAAGCGATTTGAAATCGCAGCAAGAGCGCATAGACGCCATTAATTACGCCGTGCAAACCATACTGGCGCAGTTTCCACCCCAGCCTGCGGCCCAGTAAGTTGCGGTTTTGTAATCAAAGGCCTGCGGGCCTTTTTTCTTGCGTTAGATTTGTGTCATAGAGAGCGCAGACATGTTGCAGTACCAAATTATTCCGGTGACGCCCTTTCAGCAAAATTGCAGTTTGCTGTGGTGCGACCAAACGCGCGAAGCCGCGTTGGTCGACCCAGGCGGCGACGTGCATTTATTACAGGCGGCCATCGCGGCTCAGGGCGTTACTCTCACCAAAATACTCCTGACACACGGGCATCTGGATCACGTGGGCGGCACGGCGGCTCTAGTTGCGCAGTACGGCTTGCCGGTGGAGGGACCGCACCGCGAGGATGCCTTCTGGATCGACCAGTTGGCCATGCAGTGTCAAATGATGGGCTTCCCCCCGGTCGAAAATTTTCAGCCCGACCGCTGGCTCGAAG
>NZ_JBTUOC010000041.1:0-103083 GCF_058345725.1 Simiduia sp.
GGCCGCATCAACACCACTGCATGGCACGCCAGCGCGCGCTTTGCGGCCAGCAGATGGCGGTGGGTGGCAGAACCCGCTGCAATTAACATATCCGGCTTTGGCAAATGGGGTGCGGGGTTTAGCCCACGCCAAATTTGCCAGAGACTGGCAGTGGAGTTTGCGACTGTCACCCAGTGGCAGGCTGCGGAGCTATGTACAGACAGGCGAGCAGCCAAGCCGCGCAATTGGTTTTGATGCCCGGGCTTAGCATCGGTCAAAAGCCACACACACGGCGGATTATTGCTCACTCAGCCTCCTGGGCCAGGGATGTAATAGACTGCGAGGAGCGCCATTCTAACAGGCCAGCTACCCGCTAGAGCAAACCCAGCTCGGCTAGCGAAGCACAATAGCCGTCGCCTACAATTACGTGGTCCAGAACCCGAACATCCACCAGCGCCAGGGCATCTTTAAGGCGCCGAGTGATGGCAATGTCTGCCTGGCTGGGCTCGGCCACACCCGATGGGTGGTTGTGTACCAGAATCACCGCCGCCGCACCCGCCATTAACACTGCTTTAACTACTTCGCGCGGATACACGGAGGCGCCGTCAATGGTGCCCTCAAACAGGGTGTCGAAGGCGAGTACTCTGTGCCGATTATCCAGCAACAAAAGCGCAAACACCTCGCGGTCGCGGTGGCGCAATTGGCTTTGCAAGTATCGGTGCACCAACAGCGGGCTAGATAAAACGTCGGTTTGCGTGAGCGATGCAGCCAAATGCCGGCGCGCCATCTCTAGCACCGCCTGCAATTGGGCAAATTTGGCGTCGCCTAGCCCCCGCGCTTCCACAAAATGTGCGTGCGGGGCCTCCAGAAGCTGTCGCAAGCCGCCAAAGCGCGTCAGCAGATCGCGCGCCAGATCGACGGCCGAACAGCCCGTCACCCCCGTGCGCAGAAAGATGGCCAGCAATTCGGCATCTGACAGTGCGCCAGGGCCCTTTTGTAATAATTTTTCGCGCGGCCGCTCCGTGGCTGGCCAATGGTTTATCGCCATGTGATCCTCCTTGATCCTGGTACGAAATAACGCGTGACAATGGTATCGTATCGCCTCATTCACGAGTAGCCACACACCCGCTATGTCCAGCCTCACCCACAAACACGTCCTGTTGGGCGTTAGCGGCGGCATTGCCGCCTACAAAAGTGCCGAACTTATTCGCCGATTGCAAGACGCCGGCGCCCAGGTGCGGGTGGTCATGACGCCTGGTGCCCAAGAGTTTATTACCCCGCTCACCCTCCAGGCGCTGTCCGGTCACCCAGTGCATACCCAGCTACTGGACCCGGAGGCCGAGGCCGGCATGGGGCACATAGAACTGGCGCGCTGGGCAGATATCTTGCTGATAGCACCGGCCACCGCCGATCTCATTGCCCGTTTGGCGCAAGGTAACGGCAACGATTTATTAACCACCGTGGCGCTCGCCTGCCAGGCGCCTCTGGCGCTGGCACCGGCGATGAACCAAGCCATGTGGGGCCATGCCGCCACCCAGGAAAACCTCGCCCAACTGGTGGCTCGCGGCGCCCGAGTATTCGGTCCTGCGAGCGGCGGTCAAGCCTGCGGTGACGTGGGAATGGGGCGTATGTCTGAACCCGAATCGCTGGCCCAAGAGCTGGCCAATTGTTTCGACACCGGCGCTCTAGATGGCCTGCGCGTGACCATTACCGCTGGTCCCACGCGAGAGGCCATCGACCCGGTGCGCTACATCAGTAATCACAGTTCGGGCAAAATGGGCTACGCCCTGGCCGAGGCCTGTGCTGAGGCGGGCGCGCACGTCACACTGATCAGCGGCCCCACGCAGCTGGCCGCACCGGCCCACGTGAATCTGGTGCCAATTAACAGCGCACAGGAATTATTGGCGGCGGCACTGGCAACACCGGGCGATATATTTATTGGCGCCGCCGCCGTCGCCGATTACCGGCCAGCCACCGTAGCCTCGCAAAAACTCAAAAAGCGCGGCGATAGCACAGACACCATGACTCTCGAGCTGGTGCGCAACCCCGATGTCATCGCCTCGGTGGCTGCCTTGCCGGCGCCGCCATTTTGCGTGGGTTTCGCAGCCGAGACTGAAAATCTGCTAGCCTATGCGCGAGCTAAGCTGAGCCGTAAAAAGCTACAACTTATCGTTGCCAACGATGTATCGCGCACAGACATTGGCTTCAACAGCGACGACAATGCTGTAACACTGATCTCCGCCAACACGGAAGAAACACTGGCTACGCGCACTAAGCGTCAGATGGCCCGTGATTTGGTGGCAAGGATTGCCCGTGCTTATCAGCAAGGCAAAAACCAATAAACACGATTGAAACGCGCTAGCTTTACAAGGAACCTGCCGTGCCCGCCGAGCCAAAAACCAACAGCAAGCCCGCACCTAAGCCCAAGCAACCCCCGTATTTTTTGGGCTTTGCCCTGCTGTCGGTACTCATTGCGGCCGCGGTGGGCTGGCTCGGATTTCAGCAATTTGTGGTGGCCGCCGAGCAGCGCCAACTCGCGGCGCTTGGCAATCTGGAAGTAGAAAAGCGCGCTACTGCCGTCGCCCAGTGGGTGCAAAGCCTGCAGACAGACGTAACGCGCCTGGGTGAGCGCGACGCCTTGGCGACCGCAGTGGCCTATCAAGAGCAGGCCGTGCTGGACGACTTTCGTCGCACCATAGAGCGGAATTTAGACAACTTAGACGCCATCCAGTTTTTCCCCCGAGGCAGCGCCGCACTGGATGCCGAGAGCGAGCCCCCCATCAGCTTCATTCAGATGGATCTCATCTATAAAGCCGAGGCGCGCGAAGCGGTGGTGCCGGAGGCCGTCCAGATAGGCAATCAATGGCAACTACAATTAGCCACGGGCCTGCCCACCGATAAGGAAAAGCCAGCCCTCGGCTCAGTGCTGCTGACACTATCGCTCGATGGACTGCGCAGCCTACTGAAATCCCAAGACAGTAATCTGGGGCAAACCGCCGTTATTCAAAAAGTCGGTAATTCGCCGGAGCACACCCTGGCGGCCAGTGGCAGTGCCGATAGCACCGAGCGCTTTACCAAAGCCATCGAGGGCAGCCATTGGACCGTCCAGTTCACGCCCTCCTACGCGTTGATTCAACAGGCATCCGTCAACCCAATACCCTTCCTGGGCGGCTGTGTTGTGTTACTGCTGCTATTACTGACCGCCAGCGGGCTTGCCGCGCGCCACCTCAACGCCCGCACTGCCTTGAAGAAAGTCACCAAGGCTCGCGAGCGCGCCATGATGGGCAGTAAAGACAAAAAAGAGCTGGATGTCAGCGTAAAAGAAGAAGACAAATCCTTGTTGGGCTTAAACAAAGACACGCTGGCGGAAGTAGAAGAAGCCGAACCCGCCCCACAGGCGCAGGAAAACAAAGCGCTGCGCCGCATTTTTCGCGCCTACGATATCCGCGGGGTAGTGGGCGACCAACTGACACCCGAGTTTGCTGAAACGCTAGGGCGCGCCCTGGGCAGCGAAGCCCTGGAGCAGGGCGAATCTACCCTGCTGGTGGGGCGCGACGGGCGCATTCACAGCGAAGAGTTGTGCACCCAATTGGTGAACGGGATTCTCAGCACCGGCTGCAATGTGCTGAACCTGGGCCTGATTCCCTCACCCTTGTTGTATTTTGCCTGCGCCACAGCTGCCGGCGGCAGCCGCAGTGGCGTTATCGTCACTGCCAGCCACAACGCCGGCGAATACAACGGCTTTAAAATTGTCATGAATGGCAACACCTTGGCGGAGGAGGGCATCAGCAGCATTTACACGCGCATCCAGCGCGCCCAGTTCCGCACGGGCGATGCCGTCGAACAGCAACTGGACGTTATCCCAGACTATATCGATCGAATTTTTTCCGATGTGGCACTGGCCGGCGATGTAAAAATTGTCATCGATGCCGGCAATGGCGCCACCGGCGAGATTGCGCCGCAGCTCTTTGAAGAACTGGGCTGTGAAGTCGAGCCGCTGTTTTGCGAAATCGACGGCCGCTTCCCCAATCACCAACCCGATCCCAGCCGCGCAGAAAATCTGACCGCACTGATTGCCCGGGTAAAAAGCACCGGTGCAGATCTGGGTGTGGCATTTGATGGCGATGGCGATCGGCTCACCGTGGTAACGCCCAAGGGCGACATTATCTGGCCCGACCGGCTGCTGATGCTGTTTGCCAAAGATATCGTGTCGCGCAACCCTGGCGCAGACGTGCTGTTTGACGTAAAAAGTACGCGCCAGCTCAACAGCTTGATCACCAGCTATGGCGGCAGACCCATCATGTGGAAAACCGGCCACTCCAACATGAAGCAAAAAATGCTGGAAACCGGGGCGCTGCTTGGCGGCGAGTTATCGGGCCACATTTTTATCAAAGACCGCTGGTACGGTTTTGACGATGGCATGTATGCCTGCGCGCGCCTGCTGGAAATCATGACCCTGCGCGACCAGGATATAGACAGTATTTTTGCCGCCTTCCCAACCCAGCCGTCAACCCCGGAAATTTTGATTCCCATTGCCGAATCCAAAAAATTTGCGCTGGTGAAAACCCTAATTGCCGAGGGCAAATTTCAGAGTGGGAAGCTCACCACCATCGACGGGCTGCGCGTGGATTTCGCCAAAGGCTGGGGCCTGGTGCGCGCCTCCAACACCACAGCCGCATTGACGCTACGCTTTGAGGCGGATACGGAAGAAACACTGGCGCAACTGAAAAGTCTGTTCAAACGCGAACTAACCCGCGTTGCGCCCGATCTACCCTTAGATTTTTAAAGGTTTCGGCAACGAGACCACAACTACAATATTCAGTCACAGAGGTTTTCATGTCACTTTCGCGCGCCGACGCCATGCAAATTGCACAGGTACTTACAGAGTCCCTACCTTATATTCAACGCTTTACCGGCAAGACCATCGTGGTCAAATTTGGTGGCAACGCCATGATTGACGAGGCCCTGCAAAACAGTTTTGCGCGCGATATTGTGCTGATGAAACTGGTGGGCTTAAACCCGGTGGTGGTGCACGGCGGCGGCCCGCAAATTGGTCAACTACTGGAAAAACTCAGTATAAAATCCGAATTTGTGGACGGTATGCGCGTCACCGACAGCGCCACTATGGATGTGGTGGAGATGGTTTTAGGCGGCACCGTCAATAAGCAAATAGTCAGCTTGATCAATCGCAACGGCGGCAACGCCATTGGTCTGACAGGTAAAGACGGCAAACTTATTCGCGCCAAAAAGATGACCGTTAGCCGCAAAACCCCGGGCATGAATGCCTCCGAAATTGTGGACATCGGCCACGTGGGTGAAGTGGTCTCCATCAATACCGAAGTCATCGATATGCTGACCAACAGCAATTTTATTCCCGTCATCGCCCCGGTGGGGGTCGGTCAAGACGGCGCGGCTTATAACATCAATGCCGACTTGGTAGCCGGTAAAATTGCCGAGGTACTCAAGGCCGAAAAGCTAATGCTGTTAACCAATGTGGCCGGCCTGATGGACAAATCCGGCCAGGTGCTAACCGGGCTGTCCACGCAGCAGGTGGATGACCTTATTGCCGACGGCACGATTTATGGTGGCATGCTGCCAAAAATTTCCTGCGCACTGGATGCAGTGAAAAGCGGTGTCAATTCCTCGCACATCATCGATGGCCGAGTGGATCACGCCGTGTTGCTCGAAATTTTTACCGACACGGGCGTTGGCACCAAAATCAGCAACAGCCCCGATTAATCCGCTGGCAACGCGAAACTACCGGCGCATCTCTGGCTTTTTTCATTGATGCGGCCGGCCTTTGTGGCTAGGATAGTCCGTTCCCCGAAAGCCCTGAACGTCGAAGGTTTTATGACAAACTCCTCATCCAAGGTGTCCCGTCGCCAGCAGATTCTAGAGTCTTTGGCGCACATGCTGGAATCCAGCCCGGGGGCACGTATCACCACGGCGGCACTCGCCAAAGAAGTGGGCGTCTCGGAAGCTGCACTTTACCGGCACTTTCCCAGCAAATCTAAAATGTTCGAGGGCTTAATCGAGTTTATTGAGGATACGCTTTTTTCCCGTATCGGCCTTATCCTGACTGATACCGAATCCGCTCAGGGCCGTTGCGAGAAAATTTTTTTACTGTTGTTGACCTTCACGGAGCGCAACCCCGGCATTACTCGCATTCTTACTGGCGATGCTTTGACCGGAGAAACAGAGCGCCTACACACCCGTATCCAGCAGTTGTTTGAGCGTATTGAAACCCAGATCAAGCAAATATTGCGCGAGGCGGAAATCCGCGAGGGCCTGCGCCCCAAATTACCACTTAGCGCCGCCGCCAATTTGTTAATGGCCGCCGCCGAGGGTCGCATTGCCCAATTTGTGCGCTCCAACTTTAAACGGTCGCCCACCGAATACTGGGGCGAGCAGTGGCCGATTCTCATGCAGGATTTTTTCTACGAGCCACTAGCTCAGGTGAATTGACAAAAATGGGCCCGAAGCCCCATTTTTTTCGCTGACTGATAGCTAGCAATACTTAGCGTTTCATATGTATAACGCTAAAGCGCGCCTTATCCTGCTCAAACTTGTCCGCAACGTCTTCGTACTCCCACTCGCGCTGAATGTACTTTTCGCGAGTGTCATCCAATTCTCGCTCCAAATTGTGCAAGTTATCCACCACAATATCCGGCACCGCCTGACCGCGTCGTTCAAAGGCGGCACCGCGCGCGTACTCAGCTCTAATTTGGGTCTGAATAGTATTGAGATTGCTGATCAGGATTGACATGTTCGCCTCCAGATCCGCCAGCTTTCGCTGCTTGGCCGCTTCGATGTCGTCCACGCTGCTGTAGCGCCGCAGCAGCGCCGCATCCCATTCATCCAGCTCGCGCTGCTCGGCTTTTTGTGCGGCCGCAGCGGCGGCCTGCTCGGGCGTCAGTGCTGGCGGCACCACTTTCAAAACGATGCCGGAAATACTCACTACCTCGTAGCCGCGTTTGGCAGCTTCGGGGGGCAGGGAGTGGTGCATCACCTTGGCGCCCGCTTCGTTGACATAGCGGTAAAACACTTTGTCTGCTGGCGGCTCTGCGGCGGCCAAGGCCAGGGGTAGACAGCAGGCAAGCGCCAATAGCAGTGTGTAAAACGTCGTCGTCATGTTAAACAACCCCTTGGTTTCGATGGCTAGCGCCTGTCAATTCACGCTTAGCAGGTACCGTAGCGTTCGCGGTAGGCGCGAATACTCGCCACCATCTCCGCCTGGTCCGGATCGGCATCAAGATAGCTGATGATATCGTTGAGACTAATGATGCTGATCACAGGAATACCAAATTGCTGCTCCACTTCTGCGATTGCAGACAATTCACCCTTGCCCTTTTCTTGCCGATTGAGTCCGATCACCACGCCGGCGGGCTTGGCACCGGCGGCGTCGATTATTTGCATGACTTCGCGTATAGCAGTTCCGGCCGTAATGACATCGTCGATAATCAGTACCTTGCCCACCAAGGGGGCGCCCACAAGGCTGCCTCCTTCGCCGTGGTCCTTGGCCTCTTTGCGGTTAAAGCAGTAGGGCAGGTCGCGCTGGTGCCCATCGGCCAGTGCCACAGCGGTGGTAGCCGCTAGCGGGATGCCTTTGTAAGCCGGCCCAAATAACACATCAAAGGCAACACCTGAGGCCTCTATGGCCGCGGCGTAGAAGCGCCCCAAGGCCGCCAGTGCGGCGCCTGTCTGAAATTTACCTGCGTTAAAAAAGTAGGGGCTCTTGCGGCCGCTTTTGAGGGTAAAGTCTCCGAAACACAGCGCTTTGTGTTCGATGGCCAACTCGATAAATTCGCGCTGGTAACTCTGCATAGCCGTTTCCCGTGTCAAAATCTGAATCTATGAACTATGTTTAAGCCAATGACGGCTCCTCTGTGGGTCGCTATTTTGGCACATTTGCCGGGTTGGCTGCCCACCTTTTATGGCCACCCGCCCGGCCCACAAACGGCTTTGCAGGTGCCAATGGGCTTGCGGTAATCCCAATATTTACAAAAACTTATAAAGCTCGGGTATCATACACAGTCCGTTTTTAAGGGGCTAACATGCGCATTATCAATCTCAGCGTCGATGGGTTACACCAGGCGGCACAGCGGGGTCTGTACGACTGGCTGGCAGAACAGGACGCTGACATTATCTGTCTGCAGGATTTGCGGGCACTCGAATACGAGTTGGACCATCCGGTGTTTCACCCGGAGGGCTACAACGCCTATTTCTTCGACTCGGGCGTCAAG
Organism: Simiduia sp.; assembly: GCF_058345725.1. Lineage (NCBI taxonomy): Bacteria > Pseudomonadati > Pseudomonadota > Gammaproteobacteria > Cellvibrionales > Cellvibrionaceae > Simiduia > Simiduia sp. The sequence goes on from NZ_JBTUOC010000041.1 coordinate 8,223, forward strand.
CACTACAATGGCGTCGCTATCTACAGCCGCAAAATGCCCAAGGCCTTGATCTATGGTTTTGGTTTTGCCAGCGGCGTGGATATGGAGGGCCGCTACCTGCAAATTGATTTTGAGAAAATCAGCATTGGCAGTTTGCTGGCACCCTCGGCTATGTCGGCCAGCGAGTCCCAGGAAGTGAAAATGAAATTTTTTGACGACCTGCAGGCACACTTGGTGAAAATCAGCCGCAAGCGGCGCGATTATGTGTTTTGCGGCAACTGGGCCATGGCCCACAAGGCGCGCGACGTCATGAACGCCGCGCAGCACGAAGGCGACGTGGGTTTCCTGCCGCACGAGCGCAGCTGGCTCAACCAACTGTTTACGCAGTTGGAATACACCGATGCCTTCCGCAAAGTCAACAGCGACGACGACGAGTACAGCTGGTTTCCCGAAACTGAATCGGGCGAAGCCGATGGCTGGCGCACTGACTTTCAAGTCATTTCCAACAACCTAGCCAATCGAGTGGAGTACGCCACTATCTACAAAAAGCAGCAATTCTCCAGCCATCAGCCCGTCATCATCGATTACGATCTGGAAATTGAATAGGCGAATCGCTGCAGGTGATGCACCTGATACACAACAATAAAAAAGGGCCTTAAGGCCCTTTTTTGTTACCCGCCTTAGTGGCGCGAAGCTACTGGGCAAGCGCGTCGGTTTGCAGTTGATGCAGCTCGGCGATGCCTTTTTTGGCCAGCGCCAACATGGCGGCAAATTCCGCATCGCTAAAGGGCTCGGCCTCTGCTGTGCCTTGGATTTCGATGATGCCACCGTCGCTGCCCAACACAATATTCATATCGGTGTCGGCGGCCGCATCCTCTGGATAGTCCAGATCCAACACCGGCTCGCCCTGATAAATCCCCACTGACACTGAGGCAATCATGCGCTTGATAGGCGACGACTTAATCATACCCTTGGCCTGCATCAATGCCACCGCATCGGCCAGGGCCACGCAGGCACCGGTGATGGATGCCGTGCGCGTACCGCCGTCGGCCTGAATCACATCGCAGTCCACGGTGATGGTGTATTCACCTAAAGCAGCCAAATCCACCGCCGCACGCAGCGACCGTCCAATCAGGCGCTGAATTTCTACCGTCCGGCCACCCTGCTTACCGCGCGCTGCCTCGCGGCCCATGCGGGTGCCGGTGGAGCGGGGCAACATACCGTATTCTGCGGTAATCCAACCGCGCCCTTCGCCGCGCATAAAACGGGGCACGCCGTCTTCCACCGTCGCGTTGCAAATCACCTTGGTGTTGCCGAACTCCACCAACACCGAGCCCTCGGCGTGACAGGTAAACTGGCGGGTGATACGCACGGGGCGGAGTTGATCGACCTGACGGCCACTGGGTCTTTGCATGGAGTTACCTATATCGATGGCGAGTGGAAAAGCGGCGATTATACCGAGGAATGGCTGTGGTAACATGGCGAACTCTTTTTCGCATTCAGGACCACACCATGCCGCGCAGTATGACAGGCTTTGGCCGGATCGAGGCCAGCTTTGATTGGGGCAACTTGAGCTGGGAAGTTCGCAGCGTCAACCACCGCTACCTCGAACCCCACTTTCGCTTGCCAGAAACCCAGCGCCAGTGCGAGCCCGCCCTGCGCGATGCGCTGCGCAAATGCCTGAACCGCGGCAAGGTAGAAGCCACCCTGCAATTGCAAATCGGCAAGGCCGAGCAGCAGGCGCTGGGCTTGAACGAGCAGCGCGTTAACCAAGTTTTGAATGCGGTCCAACAACTGGCGCGCACCAACGCCAGTCTGTCGCCCATCAACCCACTGGAACTCCTGCGCTGGCCCGGTGTGGTGGTGGAAGACACGGTGGATACCGACACGCTCAACCAGTGCATTGTGGATTGCTTTCGCCAGGCGCTGGTGCAGTTATCGGACAACCGCGCGCGCGAAGGTAAAGAGCTGGCCGCATTTATCGATCAGCGCTTGACCGCCATTGCCGGGCAAGTGGCTCAGGTGCGCCAATTGATGCCCACTATCCTGCAGGCCCAGCGCGATAAATTGCAGGCCCGCCTGGAAGAGCTCTCGGGCCAACTGGATCAAGACCGCATCGAGCAAGAAATTGTCATGCTGGCCCAAAAAGCCGATGTGGAAGAGGAGCTGGATCGACTGAGCGCCCACATTAACGAAGTGCGCCTGACCCTGGGTAAAACCGAGCCCATTGGTCGTCGGCTGGATTTTTTGATGCAGGAGCTCAATCGCGAGGCCAATACGCTATCGTCTAAATCTGTGGTCACCGAAACCACCCAGGCAGCCGTCGAGCTGAAAGTGCTCATTGAACAAATGCGCGAGCAGATCCAAAACATTGAATAGCCGTACTGGCCAGTAGGTAAATCAAAACTATGCAGACTCGGGGCAACCTTTTTACTGTGTCGGCACCCTCGGGGGCCGGCAAAACCAGCCTGGTAAAGGCGCTGGTGGACTCCACCAACGACATTCGGGTGTCGGTATCGCACACCACCCGCGCCATGCGGCCGGGCGAGGTGGACGGCGTCAATTACCACTTCGTGGACCAAGACACCTTCAAATCCATGCTCGCCCAGGCCAGCTTTCTCGAACACGCTCAGGTGTTCACCAATTACTACGGCACCTCCAAGCACTGGGTCGAAGCGCAGCTCGCCAGCGGCATGGACGTGATTCTGGAAATCGACTGGCAGGGCGCCGCCCAGGTGCGTCGACTGATTCCCGATACCGTCGGGCTGTTTATTTTGCCGCCCTCGCGCGAAGCATTGCACCAGCGCCTCACCGGACGCGGGCAGGATAGCGCCGAAGTGATTGAAGGTCGCATGAAGGAGGCCATCAACGAGATGACCCACTATGTGGAAGCCGACTACCTCATCATCAACGACGATTTCGACACAGCGCTGGCCGAATTTAAGGCCCTGGTAGTCAGCCAGCGTTTAAAGCAATCCCGCCAGAGCCAACGGCACCTGGGATTGTTGGCAGACCTATTGAGCTGACTGGTCGATTTGCGTACACTGGCCGACCTTTTTCATACCGGCACCCGCGCGGCCAGTGGGCTAAACTCAAAGCGGGTGCTCACGCACGTTTACCGGAACTCCGAATATGGCACGTATTACTGTTGAAGATTGTCTGAACCATGTTGATAACCGCTTTGAATTGGTTATTGTAGGCAGCAAGCGCGCGCGTCAAATTGCCGTGGGTGGCAAGTCGCCCATGGTGCCAGAAGAAAACGACAAGCCCACCGTGATCGCCCTGCGCGAAATCGAAGAGGGGCTGGTTGACGCCTCTATCCTGACCCAGCGCGACGAGCCAGAATACGAAATCGAAGCACCGATTCTGACCGAAGAGTAAGTTCCCAGAGGAGGGAAGATTGCACACCATTGACGCTCTCGCGCATCAGCTTTCCTCCTATTTAGAACCCGCACATATCAATCTGGTCCGGCGCGCCTACCTCTACGCAGAACAGGCGCACGATGGCCAGAAGCGCCGCTCGGGCGATCCCTACATCACCCACCCGCTGGCGGTAGCGACGATTTTGTCGTCCATGCACATGGACCATCAGAGCCTGATGGCAGCCATGTTGCACGATGTCATCGAAGATACCGGCATTGCCAAGACCAGCCTGGGCGAGCAGTTCGGCGAAACCGTGGCCGATTTAGTGGACGGGGTCAGCAAGCTGACCCAGATCGAATTTGAATCCCAAGCCGAAAAGCAGGCGGAAAACTTCCAAAAGATGACCCTGGCTATGGCGCGCGACATCCGTGTGATTCTGGTCAAGCTGGCCGACCGACTGCACAACATGCGCACCCTGGGCGTGATGCCGCCCGAGAAGAAGCGCCGCATAGCCCGCGAGACCCTGGATATTTACGCGCCCATCGCCCATCGATTGGGCATGAACGATATGCGCATCGAGTTTGAAAACCGCGGTTTTTCCGCCATGCACCCGCTGCGCGCCAAGCGCCTGAAGGCGGCGCTGCAAAGCGCCCGCGGCAACCGCAAGGAACTGGTGGAAAAGATCCGCCAGAGTTTGCAAAAGCGCTTGGAAGACGAGCACATCAACGCCCTGGTTATCGGCCGCGAAAAACACCTGTACAGCATTTACACCAAGATGCGCTCGAAGAAGAAGTCCTTCAAAGAGATCATGGACGTCTACGCTTTCCGCATCATTGTGGATTCCGTGGACACCTGTTACCGCACCCTCGGCGCCATTCACAACCTCTACAAACCCATCATCACCGAATTCAAAGATTACATCGCCATCCCCAAAACCAATGGTTACCAATCGCTGCACACGGTACTAGTGGGTATGCACGGGGTACCTATTGAAGTGCAAATCCGCACCAAGGAAATGGACGAAATGGCCAACAGCGGCATCGCCGCCCACTGGCTCTACAAAACTAACGACAATCCCAACGCCAGCCACTTGCGCGCGCGGCAATGGGTACAGGGGCTGCTGGAAATGCAGCAGCGCGCCGGCGACAGCCTGGAATTTATCGAAAACGTTAAAATCGATCTATTTCCCGACGAAGTCTATGTATTCACCCCCAAAGGTCGCATTGTGGAACTGCCAAGCGGCGCAACGCCGGTGGATTTTGCCTACGCCGTGCACACCGACATCGGCAATGCCTGCGTGGCCTGTCGCATTAACGACCGGTTAGCACCGCTCTCGCAAACGCTGCAGAGCGGCCAGAAAGTGACCATCATCACCGCCGCCAGCGCCCAGCCCAATCCCGGCTGGTTGAACTTTGTCACCTCCGGCAAGGCCCGCTCCGCCATTCGGCATTTCCTGAAGCACCAGCGCCACCACGAATCCATTGAGCTGGGCAGAAAACTGCTGACCCGCTCGCTGGCCGACCGCGGCATGGAATTGCAAAATCTGGACAAAGAAGCCCGCAAGGCCCTGTTAAAAGACTCGGGCACTCACAGCCTGGAAGCCTTGTTTGAAGAAATCGGACTGGGCAAACGGCTGCCCCACGCGGTGGCTAACCTAGTGCAATCCGATAGCCGCAAAGCCAATGCCCAATCGCCACTGATGATCGAATCGGCCGACGGCATGATGATCAGCTTTGCCCGCTGTTGCCGACCTATACCGGGCGACCCCATCGTAGGCCATATCAGCGCGGGCAAGGGCCTGGTGGTACACCACGACACCTGCCGCAATATTATTGAGCTGCGCGAAAACCCTGAAAAAATTGCCGCCGTGAACTGGTCGCCCGACGTACGCGGCGAATTTCCGGTGGATATTCGCGTGGAGGTGGAGTCCGGCCGCGGTATTATTGCCAGCCTGGCCACCCGCATTACCGAGCAAAATGCCAATATCGAACAAATTAATGTGCACGAGCGCGACGCCCACAACAGTGTCATCAACCTTACACTGGGCGTGTCCAACCGAGTGCATCTGGCCAATATCATCCGCCGCCTCAAAAGCCTGCGCTCGGTGATTCGCATCAGCCGCCACCGCAATTAGCACGTTCAAGCATCGGCGGCCGTCGCATTGACGACCCACCGGTCAGTAGCCTTATACTGGCCGTTTTTCCCAATACTCGGACCTTTCCCATGACCAATAAAGCCATTATCAGCACCGATCGTGCGCCCGCCGCCATCGGTACCTACTCGCAAGCGGTGAAAGTGAACAACACCGTGTATTTGTCGGGGCAAATTCCCTTGTTGCCAGACACCATGACACTGGTTGACGGCGACTTCCGGGCGCAGGCGCACCAAGTATTTAAAAATCTGAGTGCCGTGTGCGAGGCCGCCAACGGCAGCCTCGCACATGTCGTCAAGCTCAACCTCTACCTGACGGACCTGAGCAACTTTCCCGTGGTAAACGAGGTGATGGCCGAGTACTTCCAAGAGCCCTATCCAGCGCGCGCCGCCGTGGGGATCAGCGAACTGCCCAAGGGCGCGCTGTTTGAAGCCGAAGGCGTCATGGTGATTTAAACGCCGCCACGATCTCGCGGTAGCCCGCCCGCCAATCGGGGTACACGGGCTGCCAACCGCTGGCTTTGAGCCGACTATTGTCCACCCGCTTGCCGCTAAACACGGCACCCGTAGATTGCGTCGGCGCGGCTACGCCCAAGGCCAGTGCTAAACCGCGCACCACTTCCGCCAGTAACACCGGCGCGTCGTCGTTGACCAGGTAACAACTGGCCGGCGCGTCTAACGCCAATATATGGTGCAGTGCCAAGGCTGCATCCTGCACGTGAATGCGGTTGCTGTAGGCGAGCAAGTTGCGCGAAACCTCGCCAGCGCGCACCTGAGACAGCAACCGCTCGCGACCGGGGCCGTACAGACCCGACAGGCGCGCAATAACCACCGGCAGACCCGACGACAACAACATCTGCTCGGCTTCCAGTAACCGTGCACCGGCAAATCCCGTTGGCTCCGCGGGGCTGATTTCATTTACCCACTCGCCATTCGCCTGCCCGTACACCGAACTACTGGACACGAATACGATACGCGGACGCTGTTGCAGTTGCTGCAATGCGGCCAGCAACACCTGCACCGGCGCCACGTAGGCAGCCTGGTAGCCGGCATCGGTGCGCGCCGATGGCGTCAGCGTTATCACTATCTGATCAAAACCGCGCGCCAGCAGAGCGCGCATAGCGTCTGGCTCGGTGGCATCGCCGGCCACGCAATTCGAGAGCCCTTGGGGCCGGCGGCGCAAACCGGTGATTGTGCCTGGCAACAGCGCCGCCAGACGCTGGGCCAGATCGCCGTAACCGATCAATAAGGTGCGCGATAACTCCATAACAATTCCCATTTAAAAGGACTATCGGGTTGCTAAGTTCTGATATAAAGTCGCAATCATACGCGAACGCCCTGGCAGCACACCATGACCCTGAACGAACTCCGCTATATCGTCACTCTGGCCCAAGAGCAACATTTTGGCCGCGCCGCCGAACGCTGTTACGTGAGCCAACCCACGCTCAGTATTGCGGTGAAAAAACTCGAAGACGAGTTGGGCATTGCCCTGTTCGAGCGCTCCAAGACCCGCGTACAACCGACGCCCTTGGGTGAAAAAATCGTCACCCAGGCGCAGCTAGTGCTGGAGCAAACGGCGGCCATCAAAGACATCGCCAAGTCGGGCAAAGATCAGTTGTCCAGCCCGCTGCACGTGGGCGCCATTTTTACCATTGGTCCCTATCTGTTTCCGCATTTTATCCCCGAATTGCAGCGCATCGCGCCGCACATGCCCCTGTATGTGGAAGAGGGCTACACGGCAACCCTGCGCCAGCGACTGCGCAAGGGCGAACTGGATGTCATTATCGTCTCGCTACCCTTCACCGAAGCAGATGTGGTCACCCAAACCCTGTACGACGAACCCTTCGTAGTGCTGATGCCCAGAGACCACCCGCTGGCGGAGTTCGACGCCATCAAACCCGCCCAACTGCACGACTACAATGTGTTGCTGCTGGGCGAGGGCCACTGCTTTCGCGACCAGATTCTGGAGGCCTGCCCGGCACTCCAGCCCGCCGCCGACCCCAAGGCCGGCCATATTCGCACGGCCGCCAAGGGCAGCTCGCTGGAGACGCTGCGCCACATGGTGGCCTCCGGCCTGGGCATCACCATACTGCCCTACTCGGCGGTGGAGGCCACACGCTATGCCGATAATCTGTTGATATACCGCCCCTTTATTGAGCCGGCGCCCCGACGCACCGTGGCCATGGCCTGGCGCGCCAGTTACCCGCGCCACAAAGCCATCGACGCTTTGCGCGCCTCCATTAACCAATGCCACCTCGTAGGGAATGACTAGCCAGCCTTCTCAAAGCCCCACACTCGACACAGTACCGCTCACCGCCCTCAAAGGCGTGGGCAAGGCGCTGGCCGACAAGCTGGCCAAGTTGGGGCTGCACAATGTGCAGGATCTGCTGTTTCACTTGCCGTTGCGCTACCTGGATCGCACCCGCATTACCCCTATCGGCGCCCTGCAACCGGGCGTGACGGCCGTTATTGAAGGCGAAATTCAGGCCGCCGACGTGGTATTTGGGCGCCGCCGATCGTTGGTGGCGCGGCTGCGCGACCACACCGGCACCGCCACTTTGCGTTTCTATCATTTTAATCAGGCGCAAAGGCAATCATTGGCCAAGGGCCAGCGCCTGCGCTGCTTTGGGGAAGCCCGGCGCGGTGCCGCCGGACTCGAGTTGTACCACCCAGAGTACGAAAATGCGGACCTGAACCAGGCGCCTTTGGCGCAAAACCTGACCCCGGTTTACCCCGCCACTGAGGGGCTGACCCAACCCCGCATGCGCAGCCTGGCCACTCAAGCACTGGCATTGCTGACCCCGCACAGTCTGCACGAACTGATGCCCCCACAGTTGCGCGAGGCCTACGGCCAATGGCCGCTGGCCAAGGCGCTCCAGTATCTACATCAGCCACCGCCCGAGGCCGACATCCAACAGCTGGCGCTTGGTCAGCACCCAGCCCAGCAGCGGCTGGCGTTCGAGGAGCTGCTGGCTCACCACCTGAGCCTGCTCGGCCTGCGCCAGCAAATTCAGGCCGAAGGGGCGCCGCCACTACCCCCAAGCCCTCACCAACTGGCCACCTTTCTGGCCCAGCTTCCCTTTAAACCCACCGCGGCCCAGGCGCGGGTGGCCCGTGAAATTAGCGCCGACCTTGCGCGGGCCGTGCCCATGCTGCGGCTGGTGCAGGGCGATGTGGGCTCGGGCAAAACCCTGGTGGCGGCCATGGCGGCATTGCAGGCCATTGCCAACGGTTATCAGGTGGCCTTGATGGCACCCACGGAAATCTTGAGCGAACAGCACCGCCGCAACTTCCAGCAATGGTTTGAGCCCCTGGGTATGCAGGTGGGCTGGCTGGCCGGCAAGCAAAAGGTGGCCGACCGACGCGCACAATTGGCCGCGTTGGCCAGTGGTGAGACCCAACTGGTGGTGGGCACCCATGCGCTATTTCAGGAGCAGGTAAGCTTTGCCGACCTGGGACTGGTAATTATCGACGAGCAACACCGGTTTGGCGTGCACCAGCGGCTCAGCTTGCGGGAAAAAGCCGGCAGTCAACGGCGCCCCCACCAACTCATCATGACGGCCACCCCCATTCCGCGCACCCTGGCCATGAGTGCCTACGCCGACCTGGATTGCTCGGTGATCGATGAATTGCCGCCCGGGCGCAAGCCGGTAACCACGGTGGTTATCAACCAGGATCGGCGCGAGCAGGTAATCGAGCGGGTGCGCGCAGCTATCGCCGAGGGCCGGCAGGTCTATTGGGTGTGTACCCTCATCGAAGAATCCGAAGCGCTTACCGCCCAGGCGGCGGAGGCCACTCAGGAGGCCTTGGCGCTGAGCCTGCCCGGTATTGCCAGTGGCCTGGTGCACGGGCGCCTGAAGGCCGCCGAAAAAGAAGCGGTCATGGCGCAGTTCAAGGCGGGCGAATTGCCGCTACTGGTAGCCACCACCGTTATCGAAGTGGGGGTCGACGTGCCCAACGCCAGCCTGATGATCATCGATAACCCAGAGCGCTTAGGCCTGGCCCAACTGCATCAATTACGCGGTCGGGTCGGGCGCGGTACCGCCAAAAGCCATTGTGTACTGCTGTATGCCGGGCCCCTATCGCAGCACAGCAAAGCGCGCCTGGAAGCCATGCGCGCCACCAATGACGGCTATATCATCGCCGAAAAAGATTTGGAATTGCGCGGCCCCGGCGAAGTATTGGGCACGCGCCAAACCGGCGCCATGCAATTTAAGATGGCCGATCTGCAGCGCGATGCGGCGTTAATCCCGCCGGTACGGGCAGCGGCCGCAGACATACTTGCGCACCATCCCATACACGCTGCCGCACTCACCCGTCGCTGGCTGGGTTATAACGAGGTCTATGCCAAAGTGTAAATTTAGGCGCCACATATTCTAAATGTGGCCACCCAACTGTGCCGACAGTTAACTACACTGACACAAGCCCGAACGTAAAATTGCGCAATATGCGCCATTCCCGTTGCCTTGAAGGAGTTTCAGTGCCACTTTCCGCCAGCGTTATTCAGTTTTTGGACCACTTAGAACTCGATTACCAACTGACCGAGCCGCTGGACACGCCCGTTTGGCACGACCAACAGCTGCGCAACAGCGCCGCAGCCAGAGCTACCCTGTTGGAAAACGACTACGAACGAGTACTGGCCATTTTCCCGGCCGACACCCTGCTCGACCTAAGCGCCGTCAACAAATTGCTGGGCCGCAACCTGACCGCCATGGAGCCAGGGGCACTGCGCCATTTATACGAAAAGTACCAGCTGTCATCGGTGCCTGCGCTACCGGGCCTAGCCGGCTTAACCACTGTCATCGATCAGGGCCTGTACGACCGGCCGCGCCTGTACCTGGATGCCGGCAGCCGTGCTCAAATGCTAGATTTGCCACAAAAATCCTTTCAAAAGCTGGCAAAAGACGCGATCAACGGTGAAATTGCAATCCCATTGGCGAGCTTAGAACGACCGCTCGAGGGCGACGATCTCACCCTGATCACCCAGTCCGTGAAGCAATTTACCGAACTGCGTGTCAAGGAACGGCTCGAGGAAACGCTAGAGTTGCCGCCGCTGCCCGATACCGCCCAGCGCATCATCCAATTGCGGGTCAACCCCAACGCCGATATCAGCGACCTGGCCCACATCGTAGAAACCGATCCTAGCCTCGCCGCCCAAGTGGTGAGCTGGGCGGCATCGCCCTACTATTCGGCACCCGGTAAAATTAAGTCCATCCACGATGCCATCGTGCGGGTACTGGGTTTCGATATGGTGCTCAATTTGGCACTCGGCCTGTCGCTGGGCAAAACATTGAGCATGCCGAGCGATGGCGTGTTCGGCGTCACCCGCTATTGGCAACAGTCGGTATACATGGCCGCCGCCATGGAGGGGCTGGTAACGGCGATTCCCCGCGACCACCGGCCGGGTTTTGGCATGGCCTACCTGTCGGGCTTGGTGTTTAACTTTGGCTATCTGGTGATGGCCGAGGTATTTCCACCTTACTTTACCAAGCTGTGCCGCACCCTCGAGGTCAACCCGCACGTGGATCACACAGTGGCGGAAAAACACTTGCTGGGCGTCACCCGCGACCATATTGCCAGCTGGTTAATGGAATTGTGGAACATGCCAGAAGAAGTGGTCTTTGCGCTGCGCCACCAAAATGAACCCGGCTGCGAGGGCGAGATGGCGCCTTATGCCAAGCTGTTATTCGTGGCGCGTCGGCTTTTAGCTCAGCGCGGGCTGCCTTGTGGGCCCAAGCTGGAGGTGCCCATGCAGGTCTATCAGGACCTGCACTTAGACCCCGTTAAAGCCGAGGCAACCATCGATAATATTCTAGAGTCCTCAGCGGAGCTGGAACATATCGCCGCCCAAATGGCCCCGGCGGCTTAGCCACCGGGCCAGGCTCACACCGCGCTAACCCGCTTGCGCTCCGGCACGGCCGGATCTTCATTAAAGCGCTGCTCGTCGAGCATGCCTTCACTCTTGGCCACCGCCAGTGTCACCATGGCATCGCCGCACACGTTCACGGCCGTGCGGGTCATATCCAACAGGCGGTCGACGCCAATGATCAGGGCGATGCCCTCCACCGGCAGGCCAACCTGCTGCAACACCATCGATAGCATAATCAAGCCGACTCCGGGTACGCCCGCCGTGCCGATGGAGGCCAGCGTGGCCGTCAGAATGACCATCATGTAGCCACCCAAACCAATGTCGATATTGTAGGCCTGGGCGATAAAAGCTGTGGCCACGCCCTGCATGATGGCGGTGCCATCCATATTGATGGTGGCGCCCATGGGAATCGTGAAAGACGCCACCCGATTGTCGGCGCCCAGTTCATCGCGCACCGCTTTTAAGGTGACAGGAATCGTGGCATTGGAGGAGCTCATGCTAAAGGCAAATAGCACCACCGATTTCATCTTGCGGAAAAACATCACGGGATTTAAGCCGGTTAGCACTTTCAGCGCTGATCCGTAGGTCACCAGTCCGTGTAGCAACAACACAAACAGCACCGTAAAAAAGTACTGGAGCAAATTGCTAAAGGCATCCAGCCCCAAATCGGCAGCCAGCTGCGCCATCAAGCAAAAAACGCCATAGGGAGCAAAGTTCATTAAGATCACCACCATTTTCAGGATGATCTCGTTAAAGTCGCTAAAAAAGCTGGCGATGCGCTTGCCGGGCTCACCCGATTGGGACACCGCAATACCCACCAACAGGGCAAACACAATAATTTGCAGCATGTTGCCTTCGGCCATGGCCTGCACCGGGTTGGTGGGCACTATGCCCAGTAACACCTCTTTCAACGAGGGGGCCTCAGCGGCCACGAAAGTGGCCTCGGTGGTCAGATTAAAACCCACACCAGGCTGCACTATCACGCCGGCCAGGAGCGCCAGTGAAATAGCCACCGCAGTGGTCACCATGTACAACAACAACGTTTTACCGGCCATGGGGCCCATGCGCGTATTGTCGCCCAGCGACGCGGTACCGCACACCAACGACACAAACACCAGCGGTACCACCAACAACTTCAACAGCGCCACAAATACCTTGCCGCCCAAGTCGAACAAGCCCCCGACAATAAAGGTATCGACCCAGCTGTTGAACACGCCGGCGAGCCAACCCTGGCCCTCTGCAAAATTAAACATGCCCCCGATCAACAGGCCCAGGGCCATGGCAATTAATATCCGGCTGGTAAGGCTCATACTTGTTGTCCTGCGTAGTGGCTAACGGCTCGAAGCCGACTAAGAATTGACGGCGTCTTTCAGGGCTTTGCCCGGTTTGAAACCCACGGAGATGCTGGCGGGAATTTGAATGGTTTCGCCCGTTTGCGGACTGCGGCCAGTGCGGGCGGCGCGGGCGCGCTGGGTAAATGAGCCGAAGCCCACAAGGCTGACCGATTCGGCGCGCGCCAGTGCATTGGTAATCTGCTCCAACGTGGCCGCAACCACTAGATCAGCTTTTTCTTTGGACAGGTCGGTGGCATCGGCCACGGCGGCCACAAGGTCAGTTTTGTGCATGGTGATCGCTTCCTGAATTGTTATCGGTATATCCTAAAGGACGTAATCCTACCGCCTTTCCACAAGCGCCCGCCAGTGTGCAGAATTGCGGCCAGCGCCAAGCCACCCTAGAATAGCGGCCCACTCTCTGCCCGATCAGGTACCACTTTGTCTGCAATGTTACCGGCCCGCGAGCCCAGTTGGCGCGATGCCCAACAACAGTCGTGGCAGCTGCCTAGAGCGCTGTGCCCCTGGCTGCTCGACGAGGGATCGCTCACCGCGCGACTGATAGAGCACAGTGCGCAACAATTTGCCGTACGGCTGTTGCGCCAGGGCTGGGGCGAGGCCTTTACCGGCGAGTACCGACTGCTGCAGAGCCCTCTGCGGCAAAAAATGCTGGTGCGCGAAGTCGTGCTGGAAGGCGCCGGCCAAGCGTGGGTGTTTGCCCGCAGCCTGGTGCCGGTCACCAGTCTGCAGGGCCGGCTAAAGGCGCTGAAACACCTGGACAACCGGCCCTTGGGCGCACTGCTGTTCCAAGATCCAGGCATGCGCCGCGGGCCCATTCAAGTGGCGCGCATCGAGCCCCAGCACAACTATGTACACCCGAGCGCGGCGCCCACCAACGGCGAGGCCTTGTGGGGCCGGCGCTCGGTGTTCTATCTTGACCAGCAGCCGCTGATGGTAAGCGAAGTGTTTTTGCCCGCTTTTTTATCAACTTTGTAAGGATCGCCCATGGCCCAGGCCGGTAAAGCAGCGCAACCCAAAGCCCGCGCAAAGCGGAAAGCGACCACTAGACGCCCGCCGCAACCCAACCAACTGTCGGCGCTGTGGCGATTGATGCGCTTCGACAAACCCGTCGGCACCCTGTTGTTACTTTGGCCCACCCTGTGGGCACTGTGGCTGGCCGCTGGCGGCGTACCCGAGACGCGGGTGCTGGTTATCTTTGTACTGGGCGTGATCGTGATGCGGGCCGCCGGCTGCGTGATCAATGACTATGCCGATCGCCACGTAGACGGCCACGTCGCGCGCACACACAAACGACCGCTGGTGAGCGGCGCCGTCACCCCCAACGCCGCTCTGGCAACTTTTGGACTCTTGGTGGCCATTGCCTTCGGTTTGGTGTTAATGACCAACGCGCTGACACTTTTGCTGTCTGTGGGTGGCCTGTTGCTGGCCAGCATTTACCCCTATATGAAACGCCATACCTACCTGCCGCAGGTGGTCTTGGGCGCCGCTTTCGCCTGGAGTATTCCCATGGCCTTTGCCGCCACCCGCGACAGCCTGGATCAGGGTATCTGGCTGGTGTATACCGCCGTGGTGCTTTGGACCGTTGCCTACGATACCTTTTACGCCATGGTGGATAGGCGCGACGATTTACGCATCGGCGTTAAGTCCACGGCCATACTGTTTGGCGATATGGACCTGGTCATCATTGGCGCACTGCAGTTGTTGGCCCTGATCGCGCTAGCGCTGGCCGGGCAGCACTATCAGCTGGAACTCTATTACCAGCTGGGTCTGGTGGCCGCCGGCACACTCTTTCTATGGCAACAGTGGTTGGCCCGACGGCGGGACCCCAAAGGCTGTTTTCAGGCCTTTTTGAATAACCAGTGGGTGGGCGCCGTAGTATTCGCAGGTTTAGTGGCCGATTATGCAATGCGCGCTTAGTGCCAGACGGTCATATAATTGTCATCTCGCCGTAATCTAATACAGCCTCACTCACGCTAGATGACAAGGTTATGAGCAAAAAAACCATACTTATCATTGACGACGAGCCCGCCATTCGCGACATGCTGCGGGTTGCCCTGGAAATGGCAGATTATCGGTGCTTAGAGGCAGACAATGCGCAACAGGGCCACGCCCTGGTCATCGATGAAAAGCCCGATCTCCTGCTGTTGGACTGGATGATGCCCGGCACCAGCGGCATCGAACTGGCGCGCCGCCTGAAGCGCGACGAGGTGACCGCCAAAACCCCCATCATCATGCTCACCGCCAAAGGCGAAGAGGACAACAAAATTCAAGGCCTGGAGACGGGCGCCGACGACTACCTCACCAAGCCTTTTTCCCCGCGCGAGCTCATCGCCCGGCTAAAGGCGGTATTGCGCCGCATTGAGCCGGACACCCCCGAGGAGCCCATCATCGTGGACCAGCTGTGTCTGGACCCCGTCAGCCAGCGGGTCACCATCGAGGAAGAGCCCGTCGATATGGGACCCACCGAATACCGCCTGTTGGCTTTTTTCCTCACCCACCAAGAGCGCGTGTACAATCGCGGGCAATTGCTGGACCACATTTGGGGCGGCAATGTGTATATCGACGAGCGCACTGTGGATGTGCACATCCGCCGTCTGCGCAAGGCGCTGGCACCGGGCGAACACGATCGCTTCGTACAAACGGTGCGCGGCTCCGGTTACCGATTTTCCACTAAGGTGGCCAGCCGGTAAGATCGGTCGCACAATACTCACGCAATTACACCATAAGGATCTGACTCAAGGTGCTCAGAGGTTTTAACGCCGAACTTAAACGGGTCGCACTGTTCACGGTTTTGTGCCTGATTTTTGGCCTGATTAACGGCTATGTGCTGGTCACCTTGTTGTTGGGCGGCAGCCTCTATATGTTCTGGATGCTGTGGCAAATTCGGCAACTGGATATTTGGCTCAACCAGCGCAAGAAATCGCCGCCACCGGAAGCCAGCGGCATCTGGTCAGATATTTTCGAGAGCATCTACCGCCTGCAAAAACGCCAGGAGCGCGAGTCCGAGCGGGTTCGCCAGGTGCTCAACCGCGTGCAGGAAACCACCGGTGCGCTGCCCGATGGCGTATTGCTACTAGATAGCCGCGGCAATATCGACTGGTGGAACCCCGCCGCCGAGCGCTTATTTGGCTTTGAACAAAGCGATCAGGGCCAGCCGCTGGTGAACTATGTGCGCAACCCAAAGTTTGTGGCCTATATGGAAAAGCAGGACTTTCGCGAACCCCTCGATATTCCCGCCTCCCGCAACAAAGAACACCGGCTGCAATTTCAGGTCACCCGCTATGGCCAGAATGAAAAACTCGTGGTGGCGCGCGACATTACTTACCTGCACAAACTCGGTCAGATGCGCAAAGACTTTGTGGCCAATGTGTCCCACGAACTGCGCACCCCCCTGACGGTGTTGAAGGGCTATCTGGAAACCCTGGCCGACGCCGAGCAGCTACCCACCAATTGGCAGGGGCCGCTCGCCCAAATGCAACAGCAGTGCACGCGCATGCACCTGCTGGTAAACGACCTGATTTCGCTGTCGGTTTTGGAAACCGAAGTAAACCCCGAGCGCCATCAGCCTATGCCGCTGCAGCCCTTGCTTCAGCGCCTGGTGGACGAGGGGCAGTCGCTGGCAAACGGTCGCCAGGAGCTGGTGCTCAAGTGCGATCCAAGCATCAATATCAAGGGTGTTGAGAAGGAACTGCAAAGCGCGTTCGGCAACTTAATCAACAACGCCATTAAGTACACCCCGGCCGGAAGCCGAATCGAAGTGACAGCCCAGGTGGATGGCTATGGGTTGCAGGTGCGCGTGGCCGATAACGGCCCCGGTATCGAGGCCCGGCACCTGCCGCGGCTCACCGAGCGCTTTTACCGGGTGGACGACAGCCGCAACAGCGCCACTGGCGGCACCGGTCTGGGGCTCGCTATCGTCAAGCATGCCCTGTCGCGCCACGACGCGCGCCTGGATATCAGCAGCCAGCTGGGCAAGGGCTCGGTGTTTACCTGCCACTTCCCCAAGCAACGGGTCGCCTGAAGCCCTATACTGATCCGCCAGCGCAGCCACCAGGCTGCGACCACCGCCGACTAACTCAACCAGCGCGCCCATGGAACTGGAATTTTTAGACAGCATCACCCGCGTGGACGCTGCCCAATGGCAGGCCCTACTGGCCTCTGACTACCCCTTTGCGCACTATGAATTTCTGCTGGCACTGGAGCAGCAAGGGTGTGTGGGAGACGCCTGTGGTTGGACTCCCCACCACCTGTTGGTACGCGACCAGGGTCAGGTGATCGCCGCGGCACCGCTATACATTAAAACCCACTCCTGGGGCGAGTATATTTTTGACTGGGCCTGGGCCGACGCGTTTCAGCGGGCAGGGCGGCCCTACTACCCCAAACTCCTGTGCGCCATACCCTTTACTCCGGCCACCGGGCCGCGCCTGCTGGGCGAGCTGACGGCAGACCAACGCGCGCAACTGCAGCAACAACTGGAAGATCACTGCCGAACTCAGGGATTCAGTGGCTTGCATTGGCTGCTGAGCAGCGCCCCGGCCGCCCGGGCCTTAGGTCAGCGCTGGACCCTGAGGGAAACACCTCAATACCACTGGTTTAACGAAAATTACGCGGATTTTGCTGATTTTTTGCAACATTTCACCGCAAGAAAACGCAAATCACTGCTGCGTGAAAGGCGCCAAGTAGCCGACCAAGGACTGGTGCTAATGCGCAAAACCGGCGCCGACATCACGGCGCAGGACTGGCAGGTGTTTTACCAGTGCTACCACACCACCTATTTAAAGCGATCGGGCGAAGCCGGTTACCTTAATCTGGGGTTTTTTCACCAATTGGCACAAAAACTCGGCGATCAACTGCTGATGGTGACCGCCCACCATGGGGAGGCGGCGGTTGCGGCTGCACTCTACTTGTTTGACGCGCACACGCTCTACGGTCGCTATTGGGGCTGCTTAGCGGAGTATGAGTGCCTGCACTTTGAAGCCTGCTACTACCAGGGTATCGAATTTGCCATTGAGCGCGGCCTCGCGCGCTTTGACGCCGGCGCCCAGGGCGAGCACAAAATTGCCCGCGGCTTTCGGCCGGTATCGGTCTATTCCAACCATTGGCTCAAAGATACCGATGCGCGCGCCGCCATTGGCGATTTTATTGCCCAAGAGCAAGCCCAGGTGCAAGCCTATGGCCGGGTTGCCAGCCAGAAGCTGCCCTTTAAGCAGTCGGTGCGCTAGGGACTTTTTCCCACACCAATAGCCGGTTATTGGCGGGCATGTCGTTATCTTCGCGAATGTGCAGCCCCGCCTGTAGGGCCAGGCGCTGCAATTTTTCAAAGTCGCGGATCCCGCGCGCCGGGTCTTGGGCCTTCAGCCAAACGTCAAAGCGCTCATTGCTATCGCTGGTATAGCTGCCGCCGTAATTCATGGGGCCGTAAACCACCAACAATCCTCCCTCGGGCAATAACAGACCCACACCTTCAAACAGCGCCTCCACCGCCGACCAGGCCATTATGTGAGCGGTATTGGCGGTAAAGACCGCGTCGACGGCGGGTACTGCGGGCCAGGGTTCGGTGACATCCAGCGCCAAGGGCGGGTGCAGGTTTGGCAGCTGGTACTCTGTCAGCCACAGGCCGATACCCTCGTGGTGCTCCAGCAAGTCGCTGGTGTACCACTGCAAATGCGGCAGTGCCTTGGCAAAGTGCACCGCGTGCTGGCCTGTACCACTGCCGATTTCCAGTACGGCGGTTACCGGCTCAAACAAGCGCTTTAGGTGGTGCAATATGGGGTCGCGATTATTCTGACAGGCTTGCGAAAAAGGTTTCAAATCGATGGATTCCACAGACGGCACCTGCTCCCTTTCGTTATTGGCATTATTGTGTCTAGGGGTTAACAGCGAGCAATAGCGGCATTAGAGCCGGGCAATGTATTTTGAAAGCTGTTCAAATTTTGCCGGATCATCGTCCACAAAGCGAATGGTGATTTTTACCAGGCGGGTGTCCATGCGCGGCTCAGCCGCTTGTAGACTGCTCACATAGCCATTTACCCGCGCCACCGCCTGGCCGTCGTTATCCATGATATCCAGTACGGCCGACTCAAATAGACCGGGCAAAGGCTCTTTGCGCTGAATGACGCCATTGAGCGCTTGCAGCGACAGCTCGCGGATCAAACACTCGCACTGGCTTTTGGCCAACCGCAGTTGTGCCATGCCTTTGCGCGTATTGGCCTTGGCCTTCGGGACTTTTTTAGGCGCGGGAGCGGCTTGGCCGGTTAGCGCGGCGGCCGAGCCGCCCGTCAATGCCGCGGTCGAGCCGGCGGCGGGCGCGGCGCTGGAGGACTTCCCAGTGAGCGCCTCGATCGAGCCGAAGGCCACGCCCTGGCCACTGCCGGCGGGTCGGCTGTCCGCGCTAATACCCAGGCGCTTGAGCTGCTTTGCCACCTTGCCCATCAACTCTTCCGGCGTGAAGGGCTTCACCAGATAGTCGGACACACCGGCCTGTACCGCCTTGACCACAACTGCGCGAGCGCCGCGGCTCCGTACCATCACAAAGGGGGTTTGGGCATAGTGCTCCTGGCTGCGTACCCAGTGCAACAACTCCTCGCCCGACATACCGGGCATTTCCCAATCGGACAGGATAATGTCGACCGTCTGCTTCTTGAGCAGGGCCACCGCCCGCTGACCATCGGCGGCATCAAAGAGTTTGACCCCGGGCAACAGGCTGCGCAGGTTCTTTTTCACCATATCGCGGATGAAACTGGCATCGTCCACCACCAGTATGCGGGCTGACATTGTGCTACAACTCCCAGAATCTCTGTAGAACTAAGAGCCTAGCAGCTGCCTGGCCGTTTAGGCGGTCGCCTGTTGGCTGGGCGCCGTATACGCTGCCGATAAGCAGTGGGCAAGACGGGTGGAATCCGTGAGCCACGCGAGGGGAACCGGGTAAAACTGGCTGTCGATGGTGACGCCTGCGGGCTGCAGCGGCTTGGCATTGGGCAACCAGCGCGAGGCTGACTGCTGCTCCAGATGCATAAACAGGGTGTTGTTTACGATGAGCGCAACGCGCTTGTCCAAGAGGCTGAAACTCACTGCGTTGAAGTGGTGGCGCACTTCGGTGGCCAGCCCAAGACTGGCTGCCGCGTCTTCGAGTTGCGCTATCACATAGGCAACAAATTCTGAGTCCTGGGCCATAGTAGCCTTGCGCTGTGCGTTATTGGAATATTGTGTGGCACGCTTGAAACAAGCCGGCGTCAGCTGGGGCGTAACCCTATCAGCTTGACGAAATCCCGCAAGACGATTTTGATCTAAAAAAACGCCAAACCCTACCATCGGGAAGCTTCAGCGCTCCTAGGCTTGCTCGGCGCGCTGAAACACCCATTCCGTTGCGCTGGAGGCGGCGGGGTTAAACGCGTAGCCCTCACGGTCAAACCCTTTGAGCTGTTCGGCATCGGTTATCTGATTGTCGATGGCATAGGCCGCCATCATGCCCCGGGCCTTTTTAGCGTAAAAACTAATAATTTTATAGGTGCCATTTTTACAATCTTTAAATATCGGCGTCACCACTGGCACGGCTAAAGCCTTAGGCTGTACTGCCCGGAAGTACTCATTGGACGCCAGGTTAACCATGCAATCGCTGCGCAATTTGCGCAATTGCACATTGAGCGCCTGGGTGATCTGCTCGCCCCAAAACGCGTAAAGATCTTTGCCCTGTTGGGTGCTAAACCGCGTGCCCATCTCCAGCCGATAAGCCTGCATCAAATCCATCGGCCGCAGCAATCCGTACAGGCCCGATAGAATTCGCAATCGCTGCTGCGCAAATTGGAGCGATTTTTTAGAGAAGCTTTCAGCCTGCAACCCCGTGTACACATCACCCTTAAACGCCAGCAGAGCCGGTTTGGCATTGGCGGGAGTGAAGGGTGTTTGCCATGCCTGAAAGCGGTCAAAGTTGAGCCCCCCCAATTTGTCACTGATACGCATGAGAGCGGAGATATCCTGGGGCGAGAGCTTGCGCAAGGCGTCGATAAGTTGCGCCGATTGCTCCAGAAAATCCGGCTCTGTGGTTTTGTCGTAGTGCCAGGGGGTATCGAAATCCAGCGTTTTCGCCGGCGAGATGACCATTAACATAACAGCGGAGTATCCTTCGATTGCGCGGTCAATTTATTCAGGTGCCAAAATGGATTGCCACCAGTTGAGGGGGGTTTCGCCGTCTACCGGGTCGTACACATTGCCGTACAACCACTGGCATTGATCGTCTAGGCAGTTGTTGAGAATCGACTCGATGGCACTGAAGCCCAGGCTTACGTGCACACTGAACACCAGCATCCGGGGAGTCTCGATATCCAGCTCGCCACCCAGCTTTTCCAATTCGGGAATCAGTCGTTCCGATACCGCCGCCATATCGCCGCGCGAAAACACCCGCACACACAAATTGCCGCTGCGACGCACAATTTCAAAGGCGCCATCGGCGGGGTCGAGTTTGATGGTGTCGCCCGATGCCAAGCCTTTGATAAAGGCCGGTGACTTTACCAACTGCAAGGTATCATCGTCATTCACCCGTACTTGAAGTTTTTCGGCCACGGGCTGGCCTTGGGGATCGTAACCCGCAAAGATTTCTACTAGGTGAAGGGACTGCATGGGACTTCTCGCTGGCGACCGATTTTTCAGGGGCGCTCATTATAGGGGTAGGGGAGGCGCTGGCCCAAATTAATCGGGCCTATGGCCGGTATAGTTACCGACTGGGGCACACATAACTGCCCAATTCCGCCTTGCGGCGCTCGCACTCGCGCCGCATATTTTCACAGGCGGTAGCGTAGCCGGGGGCAGAGGGCTTTTTTTCCAGGCACTGGCTGTAGCGCTCCGAGAGCTCGAAGTCGGTCATGCGCTCGATGCGGGACGGTTCGCAGGCCAGGCAGGCCACCGCCGCACAGCTGATAAACAAAGAGTGACAATTCACAGGCATATTCCATCGGACACTCACCCAGTATAGATGTTATGCCCGATGGCGACAGTGCCGGCGGCGCTTACTGCTTTAGAATCTTGGCTTCGGCCTCGTCCAGGCTGATGTGGCGAATGTCCAGCCCGCGCACCAGATACACCACGTGTTCGCAAATATTGCGAACGTGATCGCCGATACGCTCCAGTGCGCGCAGGGCCCACAATACATTCATCACGCGCGAGATTTCGCGCGGGTCTTCCATCATGTAGGTGACCATTTCGCGAATGGCAGTTTTATATTCGCGATCCACCGACTCATCGGCCTCTACCACCCGCAGCGCTGCTTCTGCGTCAAAGCGTGCAAAGGCGTCTAACCCCTGGTTCATCATGGCCAACACGCTGGCGCCTATGTGCCGCAACTCGCTGGCGCCGCGACGGTTTGCACCGTCGCCAGACAGCGCAATAGCCATCTTTGCCACTTTTTGCGCTTCATCGCCAATGCGCTCTAAGTCGCGCACGGCCTTGATCACCGCCAGAACCAGGCGCAAATCCGAGGCCGCGGGCTGACGGCGCGCCAACACCAAGGTGGCCTGCTCATCCAGCTCAATCTCAAATTCGTCCACGCGGTCTTCGTTGACAATGACCTTCTCAGCCATCTCGGTATCGCCCGATTCGATACTGGCAACCGCATCGTTGACTTGCTGCTCCACCAAGCCGCCCATTTCCAATAGCTGGGTGCGCAAAGCTTCCAGCTCAACGTTAAACTGGCGAGAAATATGGCGGTCTAAATGTAACTTATCCATTGCTGCAACTCCCTCAATCAGCCGAAGCGGCCGGTTATGTAGGCCTCGGTCAATTCGTGATCCGGATTGGTAAACACTTTTTCAGTGTCGTTCACTTCTATCAATTTGCCCAGATGAAAATAGGCCGTGCGGTGCGAAACCCGTGCCGCCTGTTGCATAGAGTGGGTGACGATAGCGATGGTGTAATTTTCACTTAATTCCGCAATCAGTTCTTCAATTTTTGCCGTGGCTATGGGGTCCAGGGCCGAGCAGGGTTCATCCATGAGGATCACTTCGGGGCTCACGGCAATGGTGCGCGCAATACACAGACGCTGCTGCTGACCGCCCGACAAGCCGGTACCCGGGCCGTGCAATCGGTCTTTTACTTCGTCCCACAGGCCGGCTTTACGCAGACTGGTTTCGACAATCTCGTCTAATTCGGTGCGACGACTGGCCAAACCGTGGATGCGCGGGCCATAAGCCACATTGTCGTAGATGCTTTTCGGAAAGGGATTGGGTTTTTGAAACACCATGCCCACCCGGGCGCGCAGCGGCACAACGTCTAACGAGGGGTTATAGATATCCAGCTCTTCGAGCATCAACTGGCCTTGTACGCGGCAAATATCAATGGTGTCGTTCATGCGATTCAAACAGCGCAGGAACGTAGATTTACCGCAGCCCGAGGGCCCAATCATGGCGATCACTTCGTTGCGACCAATATCCAGATTCACATCAAAAATGGCCTGCTTGTCACCGTAAAAGACATCCACATTGCGCATGCTCATTTTGGCGTCTTTAACTAATGGTCGACCAACGGTTTTGGACGTGTCTGCCTGGGCAGTTTGCTCGGTAATGTTCATAGGTGCTTGGGCTAGAGCCGTTGTCATAGTGTTAACCTGCTCGCTAATTCTAATTAGCTAAATTCTGTATTAAAAAACGGGGACGCCGGCGCTACCAGCGGCGCTCAAGCCGGCGACGCAGCCACACGGCCAGGGCATTCATCAAGAATAAAAACCCCAGCAACACCATAATGGCCGCCGACGTTTTTTCCACAAAGGCCCGCTCGGGGCTGTCTGCCCAAAGAAATATTTGCACCGGTAGCGCGGTGGCCGCATCGGTAACTCCGCCGGGAATATCCACCACGAAGGCCACCATGCCAATCATTAACAGCGGCGCTGTTTCGCCCAGCGCCTGCGCCATACCAATAATGGCGCCGGTCAACATGCCGGGCATGGCGAGCGGCAGCACATGGTGCAAAACCATTTGCATTTTGGAGGCACCCAGACCCAGTGCCGCCTCGCGAATAGAGGGCGGTACCGCCTTAATCGCGGCGCGGCTGGAGATAATAATGGTGGGTAGCGTCATTAACGTTAACACCAAGCCGCCCACCAATGGTATCGAGCGCGGCATTTCAAAAAAGTTAATAAAAATAGCCAAACCAAGAAGGCCAAAAATAATTGAGGGCACGGCCGCCAGGTTATTAATGTTGACTTCAATTAGATCGGTCCAGCGATTTTTCGGGGCATACTCTTCCAGGTAAACCGCGGCGGAAACACCTATGGGAAACGACAATACCAGCGTGACCAATACCGTAAACAGTGAGCCTAATGCCGCACCCAAAATGCCAGCCATCTCAGGTTCGCGCGAATCGCCGCTGGAAAAAAAGGTGGCGTTAAAGGCGGTGCGCAATTCGCCATTTTCCAACAGAGTTTCCAACCAGGCGAGTTGCTGCTCTGTTAAGCGACCGGTAAAGGCTTCGCGCCCATCGCGACTTTTATACCAGGTATCCACATCGTCGTCGGCCAATAGCCAAAAGCCCTGGCTGCTATCGAGTAAATCGGGATTGGCTATTACTTTGTCGCGCACCGTGTAGCTAGCGCCACTGCTAATCAGTGCATTGAGCGAGCGCTTGGCACGCCTATCACTGACCGACAAACGCTCGTAGAGCGCGCGCTTAATGGCGCCCTCGAAGTCTGCCTGCATAAAGGCATTCTCGGCCTCGATATCGACAATGCCCAAATCCTCACTCGCCAAATCTACGGTTAAATAGATTTCGGTGGACACAAAACCCTTGTATCCCTTGCCAATGATATCGGTGAACAGCACCACCAGGCAGGTGAGGCCAAATAGAATAGACAGGATACCGTACAGCCGGAAGCGCTTCTCCGCGCGGTAGCGGCGGGCCAGATTGCGGTTGACCTTGTCGATAGTGGTTTGGTTAGTCATATTGTTCCCGATACTTTCTTACCACGTGCAATGCCACAAAATTGAGCGCCAAGGTGGTCACGAATAACATCAATCCCAGGGCGAACGCGGCCAGCGTTTTAGGACTGTCAAATTCTTGGTCACCCACCAATAGGGTAACGATCTGAACGGTGACGGTGGTCACCGACTCCAGCGGATTAGCGGTCAGTTTCGCCGCTAGTCCGGCTGCCATAACCACAATCATGGTTTCGCCAATGGCGCGCGACACGGCCAGCAATATACCGCCCACCACGCCCGGCAGCGCCGCCGGCAGAACTACCTGCTTAATGGTTTCCGATTGGGTAGCGCCCAGGCCCAGAGAGCCGTCGCGCAGCGATTGCGGCACTGCTGTAATCACATCGTCGGCCAGCGAGGACACAAAAGGAATGATCATGACCCCCATAACCAAACCCGCGGCCAAAGCACTTTCACTGGAGGTGGCAAAGCCCATGGATTGACCCAGGTCGCGCACCACCGGTGCCACAGTGAGCGCCGCAAAAAAGCCATAAACCACAGTGGGAATACCGGCCAGCACTTCTAATAAGGGTTTGACCACGGCGCGGACTTTTTTATGGGCGTACTCCGCCAGGTAAATGGCGGCCATCAGGCCCACGGGCACGGCAACCACCATCGCAATAAAGGAGATCAACATGGTGCCGGCAAACAACGGTACCGAGCCAAAGGCACCCGAGCTGCCCACCTGATCGGCGCGCATGGCCATTTGCGGGCTCCACTGAGTGCCAAACAAAAACTCAAACGGACTCACCGAGCGAAAAAACTGCAGCGATTCAAACAGCACACTGAACACGATGCCCACGGTGGTGAGGATGGCTAGGCAAGAACACCCCAAAAGCATCCAGCTAAAGGCGCTCTCTACTTTCTGGCGCGCGCGCAACTGAGGTGCGATTTTGGTCCAACCAAACAGTAATCCCACCACGCCCAAACTCAGCACCACACCGGTCACCGCCAGGGCATTCGTCGTTTGAATTGCGTGTAGACTGTCTGCCGCAGCCAAGAGTTCGGGCGGTTGGTTTGCCGAGGGCAGATGGCCCTGAGCAATATTTGAGACAGTATTAAGTAGCAGCCCTAATTCGTCGGAAGGCAGCGCCTGCATGTCAGCCGGCAGTTTGGCAATCACCAACCACTCTATTAATCGAGCATCCAGCAATTGCCACAGGCCCAGTACCAACAAGCTCGGCAGGGCGCACCACAGGGCGGTAAGCATGCCATAGTAAAAAGGCAATGAGGCGAGATTGCGCGCGCCGCCAATCGCCTGTGACTGCATCATGGCGCGACCGCGACCTATGACAAAGGCAAATACCGCTAGGGCAATTAATGTGGTTAGTAACGTTAAGGGCTGCATAAGTATTCTGGGTTTCTCAATAAAACAATCGCCCGGTGAGGCTCACCAGGCGATTGCGACATCATACCGTGATTTGGCAGTTACATGGCGTTCAGTGCTTTGACGTCGGCGGCCACTTTATTGCGCTTGGCCTTAGCCATTGGAATCATGCCTTTGTCGGTCAGGTAGCCTTCGTCACCCCAGGCTTTTTCGTGGGTGAATTCAGCCAAGTATTCTGCTATGCCCGGTACCACGCCCACGTGGGCTTTCTTAACGTAGAAGTAGAGTGGGCGTGAAATCGGGTAGCTGCCGTCGGCAATGGTATCAAAAGTAGGCTCTTTGCCATCCACTTCAGACGGTTTCACTTTGTCGCTGTTCTGATCCAGGAAGCTGAAGCCGAAGATACCCAGTGCATTGGGGTTGGCATTCAGTTTCTGCACGATCAAGTTGTCATTTTCACCGGCTTCCACGTAGGCGCCGTCTTCGCGAATTTCGTGACAGATGGTTTTATAGCGGTTTTTGTCTGAATCTTTCAGGGCTTTGATCCAACCAATACTGTTACAGCCGCCTTCCATTGCCATTTCCAGGAATGCATCGCGGGTGCCGGAGGTTGGCGGTGGGCCAAGCACTTCAATTTTGCTGGCGGGCAGAGACGCATTCACGTCTTTCCAGGTTTTGTAGGGGTTGGCAACCAGCGTGTTACCGCCTTTGGGGTTGGGCACTTCCTTTGCCAACGCCAGGAATAGGTCCTTGCGGGTAACCTTAAATAGCGGTGCGTTGATGGCATTGGCAATGACGATGCCGTCGTAGCCAATCAAGACTTCAACAATTTCAGTGACGCCGTTTTCCGCGCACATTTCGCGCTCTGAGTCCTTAATGGCGCGCGAGGCATTGGTCATATCGGGGTACTGGACGCCTACACCACCGCAGAACAGCTTAAAGCCACCGCCAGTACCGGTTGATTCAACCTTGGGCGCTTTAAAGTTGGTAGAGCGGCCAAAGCGCTCTGCCACTGTGGTAGAAAAGGGGTATACAGTAGATGAACCCACAATGCTGATGTGGTCACGCGCGGCGGCGCTGGCGGTCATAACAACACCGAATGCGGTGGCAGCCAGGGCGGCGGTAGTCAGTAGTTTCTTCACAATGTCCTCCAAAGGGGCGTCTGTTTGCTTGACGAGCGCTACTCTATGTCGCGTGGGTGACAATTATATGAAAGCAAGATGACACAAATGTGACAAAGCATAGACCTCTCAGAGAGGGGCCGTGTCTGTATAATGCGTGTCTTATATTTATAAAAAAGCTTTCCAATATGCCCAAAGAAGGATCTTTACGTCTGCCGGAACGCCTTGTGGCCTGGCAGCAGTTTCTGCAAGCAGTCACCAGTTGGCTGGGTAGAGCCGTGGCCTGGCTCACCTTGGCCATGGTACTGGTGACCTGTGTCATAGTCGCGCTGCGCTACGGCTTCAACCTGGGCAGCATAGGCTTGCAAGAGGGATTGGTTTACCTGCACGCCTGTGTATTTCTATTGGCATTGGCCTATACCGCCGACGAAGACCAGCAGGTACGGGTGGATATCTTCTATAGGCGGTTCTCGCCCCTTGCCAAGGCCTGGGTTAATTGCCTGGGCGCCTTAACCTGCCTACTGCCCTTCGCCTGCTTAATGCTCTGGGCTACCTGGCCGTTTTTTGTGAACGCCTGGACGATTCGCGAGGGGTCGGGGGAGGCCGGGGGATTGCCATTTGTCTACCTGTTAAAGGGCTTACTGCCGCTGGCGGCCCTGTGCCTGATCCTGTTGGCAATCGGCCAGGTTCTGGGCAACCTGGGCCGTATTTTGCAGTTACAGCAGCCACAGCGGGAGTCTGAACATGCTTGAGTTGTTGCCGCTGCTGCTCTTTGGCGCCGTCTGCCTGTTGTTGATGCTGGGCTACCCCGTGGCCTTTACCCTGGCCGGTGTGGCACTGTTATTTGCTGGGTTGGGCATATTGCTTGGGCATTTCGACCCCAACCTGTTGCTGGCGCTGCCCGATCGCCTGTACGGCACCATGACCAACGTGACACTCATCGCCGTGCCACTGTTTGTCTTTATGGGCGTCATGCTGGAGCGCTCCCGACTGGCGGAAGACCTGCTCAGCAATATGGCGCGCGCCTGTGGCCGACTGCCCGGCGGACTGGGTTTAAGCGTAATTCTGGTGGGCGCGCTGTTGGCGGCCAGCACCGGCATAGTTGGAGCCACAGTGGTCACCATGGGGCTCATGTCGCTGCCCACCATGCTCAAGCGGGGTTACGATCCCGCCCTGGCCACTGGCACCATTTGCGCCACCGGCACCCTAGGGCAAATTATTCCCCCCTCCATCGCGCTGGTTTTACTGGGCGATATTCTCAGTAGCGCCTATCAGCAATCACAGTTGGCGCTGGGTGTTTACAACGCCGAGCCCATCTCTGTGGGCGATCTCTTTGTGGGTGCGCTGGTGCCCGGCCTGCTGCTGGTGGCTTTGTACCTTCTCTATTTAGCGATTACCGCCTGGCGCTCGCCGCAATTGGCGCCACCCAGCGATGACGAGGCGCCGCCTTTGGGGCAGCTGCTTAAGAGCCTATTACCTCCTATCTTATTGATTTTATTGGTGCTGGGCTCAATTTTGTCCGGTGCTGCAACCCCCACTGAAGCGGCCGGGGTGGGCGCTTTGGGCGCCTTGCTACTCGCACTGGCCAAGGACCAGTTGAGTATTCAAGTACTGCGCGATGTGGTGCAGTCCACTACCCGAATTACCGCTATGGTGTTTGGCATACTCATTGGCGCCTCCCTGTTTTCACTGGTTTTCCGGGGCCTGGGCGGAGAGGAACTGGTGCACCAGCTGTTTGCCGGTCTGCCCGGCGGCGTATTTACCGCCACTCTGGTGGTGATGCTGCTGATCTTTTTGCTCGGCTTTATCCTCGATTTCATTGAGATCACCTTTGTGGTGGTGCCCATTGTGGCGCCCGTGCTATTTGCCATGGGCATAGACCCTTTGTGGCTCGGCATCATGATTGCCATCAACCTGCAAACGAGCTTTTTAACCCCACCCTTTGGCTTCGCCTTGTTTTACTTGCGCGGAGTGGCGCCAGAAACCGTACCAACGGCGCAGATTTACCGTGGCGTGGTGCCCTTTATTGTGATCCAATTGCTACTCCTTGTATTGCTGGCCTTCGAGCCGGGACTGGTTAGCTGGCTACCCAGTTTGCTCAAAGCCTAGCGGCACAAGTTGAGGTAACGATAATGAGAAACGCGATGCAAAACGAAGACGAAAACCCCACACCCTCCGGCCAGCTACTGCTGCAAGCGCTGACTTTGCCCGCCGATACCAACCCCAGCGGCGATATTTACGGCGGTTGGCTAATGACCAAGATGGATCTGGCCGGTTCCATTGCCGCTCAGGCCATTGCCGCCGGGCGAGTTACCACTGTGGCAGTGGGCTCAATGGTATTTTTGCGCCCGGTGCCCGTGGGCGCCAGCGTCGGTTTTTATGTGGAAGTAGAAGAGGTGGGCCGCTCCTCCATTCGCACCCTGGTGGAGGCCTGGATAATGGACCCCAAGGGCGGCGAAGCGCAGAAAATTACCGAGGGGGAGTTTGTCTATGTGGCCATTGACGGCAATGGCCGTACCCGCCCCATCAACAAATAGCAGCTATTAGCGCCATTAAAAAAGGGTTGCCCAAGCAACCCTTTTTTAATGGCCGAATGCACCGCTATCGGCTTTGATAGTAAGCCTCTTCCGAGATTGCGTGGTAATTTTTCGCTTGGTCGCGAAACGCTTTGTAATCCGCGTACACTTTGGCAAAAAATGGGTCTTTCGCCGATTGCTCAGCGTACATTTCTTCCGAAATTCGCTTTAAATTGTCCAGCACATCTTGTGGCAAGCGCTTAATCGTCACCCCGTGTTTGTTAACCAGTTCATTCATCGCGCGGTAATTGCGGGCCGTGTATTCGTCCAACATGTCTTGATTAACGGCTCGCGCGGTGACCTCCACCAATTTCTGTAGATCTTTCGGCAGTGACTCTAGGGCAGTTTTGTTAACGATCAATTCCAGCGTGGGGCCCGGCTCGTGCCAACCGGGATAATAGTAGTATTTTGCTACCTGGTGAAAACCAAAGGCCAAATCGTTATAGGGCCCCACCCACTCGGTTGCATCAATCACGCCCGTTTGCAGTGAGGTATAAAGTTCGTTGCCTGGGATATTTACTGCCACGCCGCCGGCGCGGGCAAATACTTCGCCACCCAGCCCCGGGATGCGCATTTTCAACCCTTGTATGTCGGCCATGGAGCGTATTTCTTTGTTAAACCAACCGGCCATTTGCACACCGGTATTGCCGCCGGCAAAGGGTACAATGTTGAACGGCGCATAGGCCTCGCGCCACAACGTAAGACCATTGCCATAGTGCAACCAACCGTTCATTTCCTGGGCATTCATACCAAAGGGCACTGAGGTAAAAAACGGCGCCGCGGGAATTTTTCCTTTCCAGTAGTAGGCGCCACCGTGACCCAACTCCACACTGCCACTGGACACAGCATCGAATACTCCCAGCGGCGGCACCAGCTCATTGGCGCCATACACGGTGACCTGCAGACGCCCATTACTAGCTTGATTAATCCAGTTGGCAAAATTTTCCGCCGCCATCCCCAGCCCCGGAAAGTTCTTTGGCCAGGTAGTCGCCATGCGCCACTTGTATACCTGTTGCGTACGGCCATCCGTGTCCATCACATTTTGTACCGCTGGCTGGTTAAACACCAAGGCGTAAAATAGCGCTACAACCAATGCCACCAATGCAACAATGATTAAGGGTTGTTTGCTTCTTAGTTCCATGGTCGCTTTCGTGCTCTCGTCGATTATTATTAAATTAAAGCCGGTTGTTTATCTACAAAGCGCTTAATTTTGCCAGTCGTAATACCAGCCACTTGCTGCCTTCATTTATAAAATTTACCTGCACTCGGGCATTGGCACCCTGACCTTCAAATTGCGTAATCACACCTTCGCCAAAAATCGGATGATTGACACCTTGGCCCAGGTTAAAGCCGGCATCCTGTGCCATATCGGCTTGATTATCCCAGCGCGAGGGTGCTGCACGGTCAAAGGAGACTGGGCGACTGAAACTGGCTTTGACGCGCACTTCTTCCAGCAGTTGATTGGGAATCTCCTTCACAAAGCGCGACAGCGCATTGTAGGATTCACTGCCGTACATACGCCGCGATTCGGCATAGGTAAGGTAGAGTTTTTGCATGGCCCGGGTAATACCCACATAGGCCAGCCGCCTTTCCTCTTCCAGGCGCCCAGGTTCTTCCATCGACATTTTGTGGGGAAACAGGTTTTCCTCCATACCCGCTAGAAAGACCAGCGGAAACTCTAGCCCCTTAGCGGAATGCAATGTCATCAACTGCACGGCATCTTCAAATTCATCGGCTTGTTGATCGCCGGCGTCCAATGCCGCGCCGTCGAGAAATTCTGCTAAATCCGATATGTCTTCATCTTCACCGACGAAGCTGCCACAGGCATTGATCAGTTCCTGCAGGTTTTCCACCCGCGCCTGGCCTTTTTCGCCTTTTTCGTTTTTGTGAAAATCGAGCAGACCTGAACCTTTTATCACGCGATCAACCATGTCGCCCAAGGGCAGCTCGCGGGTGGCGTCTTTGAGTTCATCCACCAACACTTGAAACGCTTCTACTGCAGAGCGCGCGCGTGCGGCTAATACTTTTTGTTGCACCATTTTTTGTGCCGCCGCCCACAGGGAACAACCTTCTGCACGAGCAAACTGGCGAATGCTATCGACAGATTTCTCACCGATACCGCGCGTGGGCGTATTGACCACTCGCTCGAACGCCGGGTCGTCGTGGGGATTGTTAATTAAGCGCAAATAGGCGAGCGCATTCTTAATTTCCAGACGCTCGTAAAAGCGCTGACCGCCGTAGATACGGTAGGGCACCTGCTCGCGCAACAGCGCCTCTTCCAACACCCGAGATTGGGCGTTCGAACGATAGAGTATGGCCACTTCATCCAGACGTCGGTTGGGTTGGCTGTGCCACTGCTCGATGCGCTCCACAATAAAGCGCGCCTCGTCTTGCTCGTTGTAGGCCGCATAGAGCGCGATCAACTCGCCCTCGTCGCCATCGGTCCACAACTCCTTACCCAGCCGGCCCTGGTTATTGTCGATGACTGCATTGGCCGCCTTCAATATAGTGGCGGTAGAGCGATAATTTTGCTCCAGTCGAATGGTTTTGGTATTCAAAAAATCATCGGTAAAGCGCTGGATGTTTTCAATGCGTGCGCCGCGCCATCCATAGATCGACTGGTCGTCGTCGCCCACCGCGGTCACGTAGGCGCTTTTACCGGCCAGCACCCGCAGCCAGGCGTACTGCACGGCGTTGGTGTCCTGAAATTCATCCACCAGAATGTAGGGGAAGCGCTGCTGGTAGTGCTTGAGCAGTGGCGGGTTGTCGCGCAGCAACTCCAGTGCGCGCAATAGAAGTTCACCAAAATCCACCAGCCCCGAGGTATTGCAGGCCGCTTCATAGCCTCGATAGATGGCCAGATGGGTGCGCGTATAGACATCGCCAGTATCGTCTACATGCTCGGCGCGACGGCCTTCATCCTTTTGGCTATTGATCCACCACTGGGCCTGGCGCGCGGGCCACTGCTTTTCGTCCAATTGCAGCTCTGCACACACACGCTTGATCATGCGCAGCTGATCATCGCTGTCGAGGATCTGGAAATTTTGCGGCAGCTTGGCCTCTTGCCAATGCATCTTCAGCAACCGGTGCGCAAGGCCGTGAAAGGTTCCCACCCACATAGCGCGCGGATTGAGGCCCAGTAGTTCCTCCAGACGCGCACGCATCTCGCGGGCGGCCTTATTGGTAAAGGTCACCGCCATGATAGACACCGGTGATATGTGTTCCACCTGTATCAACCAAGCGATGCGATGCACCAGCACGCGGGTCTTGCCGCTGCCCGCACCGGCCAGAATCAGTTGGTTACAGGGGTCTGCGCTGACGGCTTCCCGTTGCGCATCATTCAGTTGGTCGAGCAGGCGAGAAACGTCCATGCACCATCATATTTCGCTGTATGTAGGAAAACTACAAAAATCTGGTGTTTTTACTACATGATTGAATAAAATAATGCCGGGTCTACAAGCGGCACGCTGATGCTGCTGTGGAATCACAGGGCAGGGTTGCTCAGGGAGCACCCGCTGCGCCAGTAACGCAGAAAGCGATAAACAAGGAGTAGGCAGTGAAACCGGCACTCATGACACAAAAAATCAGTGACGCTATCTTAACGATGCGCAAGTCTGAACGCAAAGTGGCGGAGTTTGTGTTGGGTCACCCCGCCGACATTATCCATATGCGCATTGTGGATCTGGCTAAGCGCGCCGATGTAAGCGAACCCACAGTGGTACGCTTTTGTCGGGCCATTGGCTGCGAGGGTTTTCAAGACTTTAAACTCAATCTCGCCCAGCAGCTGGCCGCCAGCCCCAGCTTTGGCCAAATAGCCGTCACCGACGAAGATACCGTAGCGGATTACAGCCACAAGGTGTTCGATTCTACCGTCGACACCTTGCTCAAAGTCCGCGATTCGCTCAATGCCGAGATTCTCGATCGCGCAGTAAATGCGCTGTGCAATGCCAACCGGGTGGAGTTTTTCGGCTTCGGCGCAAGCGGCGCTGTGGCGGCCGATGCGCAACATAAATTCTTCCGCCTGCAGCTAGCCACCGCCGCCTACTCCGACCACCACATTCAACACATGAGCGCTATGAGTATGCAACCGGGTGACGTGGTGGTGGCTATTTCCCAGTCAGGCCGAACCGAGGCACTCATTAACGCCATCGAGGTAGTTAGGAGTGTTGGCGGTGCAGTGATAGCCATTGCACCTTCTGGCTCGCCAGTTATTCAAAAAGCAAGCATTCCTATCGAAGTGGATGTGGAGGAAGATATAGAAATCTATACTCCACTGTCTTCGCGCATCGCCCATTTGGTGGTGATTGATGTATTGGCCATTGGAGTCGCAAAACATAAAGGACCGAAACTGCACGATCATTTATTTCGGTTGAAGCAGGGATTGAGAAAACTTCGTGTCAGCTAATTTTTACGCGATCGAGACAGCATTGCGCTTGTTATAGTAAAAGCCTACTTTCGAGCAAACACGAAGAATTCCTTATTGCCATCGCCTCCTTCAATGGGTGAGGCAAAATAGTCCAATACGGAATAACCATTTTCATTGAGGTTTAAGCGGATTTTTTCTTCTACCAGGGGGTAATAATCGGTCGATCGAACCAGTCCATTTTTGCCTATATGCTCTGGTTGCAATTCAAACTGCGGCTTAACTAGCGATAAAATGTGCGCAGCTGGCTTTAGCAATGGCGCGAGCGCCGGGAGTATTAAGGTTTGCGATATAAAAGATACGTCCATTACCGCAATATCAAAACCCTGTTTCCTCTCCGTGTGTGAGATTAGCGTTTGTACTGGCAGCTCGCGCGCATTCATACCCTCCAAGCAAATCACGCGAGGATCGTCGCGCAGTCGGAGGGCAAGTTGGTCTCGACCAACATCGATGCCAATAACCCGGTTGACGTCCCGCTGAAGTAAACAATCGGTAAATCCGCCGGTGGATTGGCCTATATCCAGAGCGGTTAGGCCCTTTACAAAAAATCCAACCCTATCGAGCGCGCCGGCCAATTTAACGCCACCCCGCGAAACATATTGCGCAATGTCGCTATCGGCCACAGCTAGTCGCATGTCGTCGGCGTAAATATATGACGATTTGTTAATGACTTTTCCGTCGACAGAAACAGCTCCCTGTTTAATCAATGCTTGCGCCTGCGATCGGGAGCGGGCATAGCCGCGCTCCACTAGAGCAATATCTAGGCGCACGCTATTCAACGGTTACTGATTTGGCGAGGTTGCGCGGTTGATCGACATCCGTGCCTTTGACAATGGCAACATGGTAACTTAATAGCTGCAAGGGAATGGTGTACACCATGGGAGCGATACTATCGGGCACTGAAGCCACATTGATCACAGTAACGTCATCAGAACTTGGGAAGGCAGAAGCTTGGTCAGAGAAAACAAACAGTTTACCTCCGCGTGCTTGTACTTCTTCAAGATTTGATTTTAGCTTTTCCATCAGCTCATTGTTTGGCGCCACAGCAACAATGGGCATATCCGCATCTACCAACGCCAATGGGCCATGCTTCAGTTCTCCGGCCGGATAGGATTCAGCGTGAATATAGGAAATCTCTTTAAGCTTTAATGCGCCTTCCATTGCCACGGGGTATTCAACGCCCCGGCCCAAAAATAATGCGTGTTTTTTGTCAGCAAATTTTTCACTGGTCGTTTTTATTTCATCATCCAACGTTAGAGCGTTGCCAATTTCTTGCGGTAGAGAAGCCAATGCTTGCACCATGGACTCCTCTACATCCTTCTTTAGACCGTGACGACGACCTAGGACAATAGTTAACAATTGTAGTGCCACCAATTGAGTAGTGAACGCTTTGGTAGAAGCCACACCTATTTCTGGGCCTGCTTGCGTCATGAATACCAGGTCTGACTCTCGTACCAAGGAGGAATTGGGTGCGTTACAAATTACTAGACTCGCCAGATAGTCACTTTTCTTGGCTTCTTTTAATGCAGCAAGCGTATCTGCCGTTTCTCCAGACTGCGAGATAGTGACAAACAACGTATTCCTTGGAACGAAGACTTTTCGATAGCGGTATTCGCTGGCCACCTCCACCTGACAAGGTATCCCCGCGTAGGATTCCATCCAGTATTTAGCAACTAAGCCAGCGTGGTAGCTGGTACCACAGGCCACAATTTGCACGCCTTCGACCTTATCAAATATCGCTGCAGCGTTGGCACCGAAGGATTCTTCCAGCACCCGAGTTTTACTGATGCGCCCCTGTAAGGTGCGGGTTAACACAGCTGGCTGTTCAAATATTTCTTTGAGCATATAGTGGCGATACTGGCCTTTATTTGCCGCCTCGGCTTTATCGGTAAGCTGCTGAACTTGTCGTGTTACCGCGTTGCCGTTTCCGTCATAGACCTCGACGTGTTCGCCTTGCAGATGTACGCAATCGCCTTCTTCTAAAAAGACGAAGCGGTCGGTCACCTGACGCAGCGCCATTTGGTCGGAAGCAACAAAATTTTCTTCAATACCCAAACCCAGCACTAATGGGCTGCCACTGCGACAGGCAACTAGCTCGCCGGGCCGATTGACGTCGATAACAGCCACTGCGTAGGCACCATCAAAACGCGCCACCGCGGATTGCACTGCATTAATCAAAGATTTTCCAGAAGCCACCAGACTGTGAATAAGATGAGCAATAACTTCTGTGTCTGTTTCAGAAACAAAGCGATAGCCTTGTTCTTGCAATTCAGCGCGCAGTTCGCCGTGATTCTCGATAATGCCGTTGTGAACCACCGCAATATTTTCTGAACAATGTGGGTGTGCATTGAGTTCAGACGGTTTACCGTGTGTGGCCCAGCGGGTATGGGCGATACCGGTAAAACCCGCAGACGGATTAGTTTCTAATTTATCGGTGAGGCCTTTTACTTTGCCAACCGCTTTGGTGACGTTCAATTCACCGTTCTTATCAATGACGGCAACACCGGCGGAGTCATAGCCGCGATACTCAAGCCTCATTAAGCCTTCAATCAAGATACCGGTCACATTGCGGCTGGCAACGGCGCCTACAATTCCACACATAATAATTCCCTGTCAGTCAATTCCAGTGGTTAGCGAACTGGAAAATTTATCTCAAAATACCAATCGTTATTTTTTTGTTGGCTTTTGCCAATCGGTTATATTGCGTTGTTTACCGCGCGCAACAGCGAGTTCATCGGCATCAACATCCTTCGTGATGGTTGAGCCAGCGCCCACAGTGGCCCCTTTTCCTAATGAAATAGGTGCAACCAGTGCGGTGTTGGAACCCACAAATACGCCATCACCGATAGTGGTCTGAAATTTATTCACACCGTCGTAATTACAGGTAATCGTACCAGCGCCGATGTTCACCTTGTCGCCCAGCACCGCATCACCTACGTAACTTAGGTGATTAATTTTACTACCCTTACCAACCAGTGCTTTTTTCGTTTCGACAAAATTGCCGATTTTTGCGCCTTCCGCCAATTGAGTACCCGGGCGCAAACGAGCGTAAGGTCCCACTTCACAATTATCAGCGATCTGTGAATCTTCCAGATGGCTGTTGGCTTTGATGCGACAACCATTACCCACGGTGACATTTTTCAATACACAGTTTGGCTCGATAGTAACGTTGTCACCGAGCGCAACCTGTCCTTCAAAAACGCAATTCACATCGATAATGACATCCTGACCGCAACGCAGTTCACCGCGCACGTCAAATCGGTAGGGGTCCAGCAGCGTCACACCCTCGGCCATCAATTTATCGGCATTCGTTTTTTGATAGTAGCGCTCTAACTCGGCTTGTTGGCGGCGGTTATTAACGCCCAGCACTTCTAGTTCGGAAGCAGGGTGCACGCCATTGACCGCTATACCATCGCGAGACGCCAGTGCGATAATATCGGTCAGGTAATACTCGCCCTGGGCGTTATCATTTGAGAGTTCGGGTAGCCAGCGCTTTAGCAATGTACCTTTTACTGCCATCACACCCGTATTAACTTCTTGCACACGAAGTTGTTCCGGGCTGGCATCCTTTTGTTCCACAATGGCCACAATGTGATTATCGCGATTTCGCAATATACGGCCATAGCCGGTGGGATCGGCTAACAAAACTGTCAGCAGCGCCATTTCAAAGTGATTCACCTGTTCGATCATGCGCAACAGTGTGTCGGAGCTAATTAATGGCACATCGCCGTACAGAATGAGCACAACGGCGTCGTCGCGCAATTTCTCCAGGGTTTGCAGTACAGCGTGACCCGTGCCCAATTGCTCGGTTTGTTCTACAAAGGCCAGTTTCGGTGCGTGAACAGCATCGCGCACACGATCGGCGCCGTGACCAATAACAACAATCAGTTCACTTTCCGGCAGCTGGCTGCTGGTGTCCAAAACGTGCTGCAACAAGGGCTTACCTGCTACGGGATGCAGTACTTTTGGAAGCTCCGATTTCATGCGCGTACCTTTGCCGGCCGCTAAGACAACGATGTCTAACATAGTCAATCCTGGTCGGTCCCCGGCCGTCCCTGGACGCCCCGACGGAACTGTAGTTTAGAAATATATCTGCGATTTCGACAGCCATAGGCAATCGCTAACCCAGGCCCCTGTACGTTGCTCAGTGGGCCCATAAAAAAAGGGCAGCTAATGCTACCCTTTTTTGAAGGCGAATGCGCTCAAACTTACTTATTGATGTTTTTGCGAATTGCCTGGAGCGTACGGAGTTTTGCAGAAGCTTCTGCCAGTTCCACCGCAGCGCGGGAGAAATCAATTTCGCCGGCATTGTTGTGGAGCTGTTGTTCAGCGGCTTTCTGGGCTTCCAGAGCCGCCGCTTCATCTAAGTCGTCTGCACGCAGTGCTGAGTCGGCCAAAACGGTAACCTGGTAGGGCTGAACCTCCAGAAAACCGCCGGAAACGTAATAGACTTCCTCTTCGCCGTCTTGCTTCACTACCCGAATCGGGCCTGGCTTCAAGCTGGACAGCAGGGGCGCGTGGCCGTAGGTGATCCCAAGATCACCTTCGGTTCCCGCCGCTACTACCAGTTCAACCAAACCGGAAAAGATAGCTTCTTCTGCGCTGACGATGTCACAGTGGACTGTCATGGCCATAACCTTTGCCTCAGTTGACGGCTGTTACTTCTTCATTTTGTTGGCTTTTTCGATGGCTTCATCGATGGTGCCAACCATGTAGAAAGCCTGCTCTGGCAGATTGTCGTAGTCGCCTGCCAACAGTCCTTTAAAGCCTGCAATGGTTTCTTTCAACGTGACGTATTTGCCGGGTGCACCGGTAAATACTTCCGCCACGTGGAATGGCTGAGACAAGAAACGCTCAATTTTACGGGCGCGATAAACAGTCATCTTGTCTTCTTCAGACAGTTCATCCATGCCCAAAATGGCGATGATGTCCTTCAACTCTTTGTAGCGCTGCAATACCGTTTGCACACCGCGAGCCACATCGTAGTGCTCGGTGCCAATGATCAGTGGGTCCAACTGGCGCGAGGTGGAATCCAGCGGATCGATCGCGGGGTAGATACCCTTGGCGGCGATATCGCGGCTCAGTACCACGGTTGAATCCAAGTGCGCAAAGGTGGTGGCAGGGGACGGGTCAGTCAAGTCATCCGCAGGCACGTATACGGCCTGGATTGACGTGATAGAACCGGTTTTGGTGGAGGTAATACGCTCCTGCAAAACACCCATCTCTTCAGCCAGCGTTGGCTGATAACCTACCGCTGAAGGCATACGACCCAACAGTGCAGACACTTCAGTACCGGCCAAGGTGTAACGGTAGATGTTGTCAACGAACAACAGTACGTCTTTACCTTCGTCGCGAAATTTCTCCGCCATGGTCAAGCCGGTCAGTGCTACGCGCAAACGGTTACCCGGTGGCTCGTTCATCTGGCCGTATACCATCGCTACTTTGTCTAGTACGTTGGATTCTTTCATCTCGTGATAGAAGTCGTTACCTTCACGAGTACGCTCACCTACACCGGCGAAAACAGACAGACCACTGTGTGCTTTT
Source organism: Simiduia sp. (assembly GCF_058345725.1). Taxonomy (NCBI): domain Bacteria; kingdom Pseudomonadati; phylum Pseudomonadota; class Gammaproteobacteria; order Cellvibrionales; family Cellvibrionaceae; genus Simiduia; species Simiduia sp. The sequence goes on from NZ_JBTUOC010000041.1 coordinate 47,885, forward strand.
GCGATGTTGTTGATGAGTTCCATCATGTTTACGGTTTTACCGACACCGGCACCACCGAACAGGCCAACCTTACCGCCTTTTGCAAACGGACAAACCAAGTCGATCACCTTGATGCCGGTTTCCAGCAAATCAGATGAAGGCGACAATTCGTCGTAAGCGGGGGCTTTGCGGTGAATAGGCATACGCGCCTCTTCACCAATGGGGCCAGCTTCGTCAATGGGGTTGCCCAGTACATCCATAATGCGACCCAGGGTTTGTTTGCCCACGGGTACGGAGACTGGTGCTTTGGTGTTTTCAACGCTTAATCCACGGCTCAAACCTTCTGAAGAGCCCATGGCAATCGCGCGTACCACACCGTCACCCAGCTGCTGTTGCACTTCCAGGGTCAGACCTTTGTCTGCCACTGTCAGTGCATCGTAAACCTGGGGTACGGAATCACGCGGAAATTCCACGTCAATAACGGCACCGATGATTTGTACAATGCGTCCGCTACTCATTTCCGGTTCCTCTTAAAAACCTAAATTTCAAATCTATTGCGCAGGGCGTTAAACCGCCGCAGCACCGCTAACAATCTCAGACAATTCCTGGGTAATGGCTGCCTGTCGCGCTTTGTTGTACACCAGCTGTAGATCTTTGATCAGATCGCCGGCATTGTCGGTGGCGTTTTTCATGGCCAACATACGCGCAGCCTGTTCGCAGGCACCGTTCTCAACCACGGCCTGATAGACCTGAGATTCGATGTAGCGGGTCAACAAACCATCCAGCAATGTTTTTGCATCGGGTTCGTACAGGTAGTCCCAGGTGTGAGACAGTTTTTCAGTCTTTTCCGCTTGCAGCGGCAACAACTGGTTCACGTAAGGCACTTGGGTCATAGTGTTAACAAAATCGTTACCCACTAAAAACAAACGGTCGATCTTTGCTTCGGCGTAGGCCGTCAGCATGGTTTTCACCGTGCCAATTAAGCTTGTAAGTGAGGGTTCTTCACCCATATCGCGCACAGATGCCACCACGTTGCCGCCGTAGCTTTTGAAGAATGACTGCGCTTTGCCGCCAATCACACAAATATCTATGCCCACACCCTGATCAGACCATGCCTTCATGGACTTGAGCGCGCCTTTGAACATGTTGATGTTCAAACCGCCACACAGTCCACGATCAGTGGATACCAAAATGTAACCGACGCGCTTTACCTCACGCTCTTGCATATACAAGTGCTGGTACTCAGGCGCTGCATTGGCAATATGCCCAACCACTGCGCGAATGCGCTGTGCATAGGGTTTGCCGAGCTGCATGCGCTCTTGCGCTTTACGCATCTTGCTCGCCGCAACCATTTCCATGGCCGAGGTGATCTTCTGCGTACTTTTAATACTCGTAATCTGAGTACGTATCTCTTTTCCGGCTGCCATATCGGGCCTCAAACAGATTCGTTAAAGTTATTGAAGGGCGCGGTGCGCCCAGCAATTACCAGGTTTGGGTTGCCTTGAATTTTTCCAGTGCAGCCTTAAACGTTGCGGCGATTTCATCGTTGTAATCACCGGTTTCGTTAATTTTCTTCATGAGGTCGCTGTGTTCAGCGTTCATGTAAGACAGCAGGGCACTTTCAAAGGCGCCAATTTTGGCTACTTCAACGTCTTTCAAGAAACCTTCGTTAGCGGCGTAAACCACCACAGCCAGCTCACCCACTTTCAGTGGCTGGTACTGCTTCTGCTTCATCAGTTCGGTTACGCGCTCACCGTGATCCAGCTGTGCCTTAGTGGCTTCATCCAGATCAGAGGCAAACTGTGAGAAGGCCGCCAGTTCGCGATACTGTGCCAGAGCAGTACGAATACCACCGGACAATTTCTTCACGATCTTGGTCTGCGCGGCACCACCTACACGGGAAACCGAAATACCGGCGTTCATCGCTGGACGTACACCCGCATTGAACAGACTGGTTTCCAGGAAGATCTGACCATCAGTAATGGAGATCACGTTAGTGGGTACGAAAGCTGATACGTCACCGGCTTGGGTTTCAATGATTGGCAGTGCGGTCAACGAACCGGTTTTACCCTTCACTTCGCCCTTGGTGAATTGTTCAACATAGTCGGCATTCACACGCGAGGCGCGCTCCAGCAAACGCGAGTGCAAATAGAACACGTCACCTGGGTAGGCTTCACGGCCTGGCGGACGACGCAACAGCAACGAAATTTGACGGTAGGCCCACGCCTGCTTGGTCAAATCATCGTAAATGATCAGTGCATCTTGGCCGCGGTCGCGGAAGTATTCACCCATGGTGCAACCGGCAAAAGGTGCCAAGAATTGCATGGCCGCTGGATCAGAAGCAGTAGCGGCGATCACGATGGTGTGATCCATGGCGCCGTGTTCTTCCAACTTGCGCACAACTGCGGCAACGGAAGAGGCCTTCTGACCGATAGCGACGTAGATACACTTAACGCCAGTGCCTTTCTGGTTGATGATGGCATCAACAGCGATCGCAGTTTTACCGGTCTGGCGGTCACCAATGATCAGCTCGCGCTGACCGCGACCGATTGGCACCATGGCATCTACCGCTTTCAAACCAATCTGGATTGGCTGATCAACGGATTGACGGGCGATAACACCGGGTGCAATTTTTTCAATGGCGTCGGTTTCGGTCGCATTTAACGCGCCCTTACCGTCGATGGGGTTACCCAGGGCATCCATTACGCGACCGAGCAGGGCTTCGCCCACGGGTACTTCCAGGATGCGACCGGTACAACGGGCTTTCTGGCCTTCAGCCAAACCTGAGGTATCACCCAAAACCACAGCGCCGACAGAGTCTTGCTCGAGGTTCAGGGCCATACCGAAGAGGCCGCCGTCAAATTCAATCATTTCACCGTACATTACGTCGGCCAATCCGTGAATACGGATAATGCCGTCGGATACGGAAACAATGGTGCCCTCATTCTGGGCTTCAGTAGCCACATCGAGACTGTCGATGCGCTGCTTGATAATTTCACTGATTTCCGAAGGATTCAGTTGCTGCATGCTTTTGTCCTCAATCCTATAAGAGTTAGGCGTTCATCGCTTCGGCAAGTTTGGCCAGCCGACCGCGCACAGAACCATCAATGATGGTATCGCCGGCGCGAATAACTGCGCCACCAATCAAATTCTGATCCACGCTAGCCTGAACACGCACATCACAGCTGAGCTTTTTGCTCAGTGCGCTTGCCAGTTTCTCTTGAAGGTCGGCGGAAAGGGTAAATGCTGATACCACTTCCACATCGATGGTTTTTTCCTGTGCGGCTTTGAGCTGCTCGAAAATTACCGCGATATGCGGCAATAGAGACAGGCGCTTGTTGGCTGCCAGGTTCTTAATAAAGTTTTGGCCGGGACTGCTGAGCGTGTCTGCACAGACGTCGACAAAAATCTGCGCTTTTTGATCTGCTGTGTAAGAGGGCAGGCTCAAAACCTGCTCCATTACGTCTTGCTGAGCAACGGCAGCCGCCGTGCTCAACATCGCAGACCAACCCGCCAGATCCTGTGCCGCTAATGCGTACTCAAAAGCCGCTTTTGCGTAGGGCCGTGCCAGAGTGGTCAATTCAGCCATGGAATCCTCGCTTAGAGCTCTTGCGCTAATTGATTGAGCAGATCCGCATGCTTGGATTCATCTACAGATGTCCCCAGCACTTTGGTGGCACCCGCCAATGCTAAGCTGGCAACCTGCGCACGCAGAGCTTCTTTAGCACGGTTGGTTTCCTGCACGATTTCAGATTGCGCAGCCGCTTTCAGGCGATCGCCCTCTGCGCGAGCTTGCTCTTTCGCTTCTTCCACGATCTGCGCCGCGCGCTTGTTAGCCTGCTCAACGATAGCTGCCGCTTGCGCTTTAGCTTCTTTCAGTTGATCGGTGGCTTTTTTCTGCGCCAGCTCTAGATCTTTGTCTGCACGCTCGGCTGCTTGCAGACCGTCGGCAATTTTCTTTTCACGTGCAGCCATCACGCCTATGAGCGCGGGCCATACGTATTTCCAGCAGAACGCAACGAAAAACAAAAATGTTATCGTCTGTCCTATCAGGGTCAGATTAATGTTCACACCAACACCTCTTGCTCTTTAGTGAGTGGTTAAAAGGCAAAAAGGGTGGAATTAACCTGCCAGGCCTGGAGCCACTACGAAGATCAGGTACATGCCGATACCCACGCCGATCATTGGCACGGCGTCGAGCAGACCAGCCATCAGGAACATTTTGCCTTGCAGGGCAGGGGCTTGCTCAGGCTGACGCGCGGCGCCTTCCAGCAATTTGCCACCCAGAGTACCAAAACCAATTGCAGTACCCAGAGCGCCCAGACCGATCAGCAGTGCAGATGCTACGTATACCAAACCAAGTGCTTCCATTGTTATCTCCTAGAGTAGGTAAAGTTAAAACAAAATATCAGTTAAAAAAGTAAAACGTTTAATCAGTGCGCTTCGCCCGTGTCGTGCGCCATGGCCATATACACCGTGGTCAACACCATGAACACAAAGGCCTGCAGGGTAATTACCAGGATATGGAACACCGCCCAACCCCACTGCAGCACACCCGCGCCTAAGCCCAGCAGCAATCCGCCACCAAACATCAGCGCAATCAAAATAAATATCATTTCACCGGCATAGAGGTTGCCGAACAATCGCAGGCCCAACGAAATTGGCTTGGCAATCAGAGAAACGGTTTCCAGAATCAAGTTGATCGGAATCAGGAAAATATCGAAGTACCACTTGCCCGAGTGGAAAGGGTGCAATGTCAATTCCTTCACAAAACCCATCAGGCCTTTTTCTTTGATGCTGAAAAACAACATCAGCAGGAAAACCGCAAAGGCCATACCCAGAGTGATGTTCGGGTCGGTGGTGGGTACCACTTTAAAAAACAAGTGGTCATTGCCGGCAATTTTAGCCGCCGCCATGGGCAACCAATCCACGGGAATCAAATCCATCAGGTTCATCAAGAACACCCACATAAAAATGGTCAGTGCCATTGGGGCGATCATGGTATTGCGGTGGTGAAAAATGTCTTTCACTGTGTTGTCTACAAATTCAACCACCAACTCCACAAAGCTTTGTACGCCTGTGGGCACACCGGTCGTAGCCTTGCTGGCAACCCGGGCAAACAAGAACGCGAAAATAATACCAAGTGCGATGGACCACCCCATAGAGTCGAGGTGCACAGCCCAAAAGCCCATGTCCACCGCTTCTTGCGATGTATGTGCCAAGGTCCAGGTGGATTCCTCCAGCACAGTGACACTGCCATCGGCATTCACGCGCTCGTAGCCGGCTGGCAATTTGCCATAGGCCATATTCTGGAGGTGGTGTTGGATATAACCGGTTGTGGTGATTTCTTCGCTTGCCATAATGCTTCAAGCACCTCAATGATTTAAGAAAGCCGTTGTGGCTGGTTTACGCCTGTCGAGCGGCAAGCCCAACTTGAACTGCCAAAAATACGCAGTAGGTCGCAAATAACACCAGCGGTTGCACCGGTAGCGGGGACCCAAAGATCAACCCAAACCCCACCAGTGTCAGTACAAATTTTCCACTTTCGCCCCGGTAAAAAGACTTCACCACCCAAGGGGCGGCGCGCGCACCGGAAAAACGCCAAACAAGGCCTGCAAAATAGGCGTGGGGGACGATGGCAACCAATCCACCCAGAAGGCAAGACACCGCGTAGTAGGCGGGCTGCTCGTCCGCTTCTAAAAACCAAGCGAGCGCCACGGCCAGCGCCAATAGCGCCAGCTCTATTCCCAGCCACTGTAAAATCGGAGGCTTGTATTTGCTTGCCACGTGTACTTCTCAGGTAGTCTTATGCGCGGCTTGCGTGATGACCATTTTTGCACCGGATTTGCTCGTGCGCACCATCTGGCGGCACAAGGGCGACGCGCATTATAGGTTTAAAGATGACAGCATTCAACCAGCCTAAATAAAGGCCTTAGAAAGTGAGTAAACACTTACTAAGTATTTGGCTTGTAATGCAGGTGTGCCAGAATTCCGTCCAACTCATCCAGACTGTTATAGCTCAACACCAACTTGCCCTTACCTTTGGCACTTTGCTGTAATTGCACGGGTACGCCAATGTGTTCGGCCAGCCCCTCTTCGAGGTGGCGCACATCCGGACTGGGCGATTGGGCCGGCACAGCTTTGGTTTGATCTTGTTGAATTTTACGGACCAGTGCTTCGGTCTGGCGAACCGATAAGCCGCGAGCCACTACCTGGCGGGCCACCTCGCGTTGATCGAGTTCGTCCAGGGTGAGTAGGCTGCGGGCGTGGCCCATTTCAAGATCGCCGTGCTCGAGCATAATTTTGACATCGTCGGCCAGCGCAATCAGTCGCAGCAAGTTAGTCACGGTGGTACGCGATTTACCCACGGCATCGGCCACTTCCTGGTGCGTCAGATCAAACTCGTCTTGTAAGCGCTTGAGTGCAACAGCCTCTTCTACGGGATTTAGGTCTTCGCGCTGAATGTTTTCAATCAGCGCCATGGCAATGGCAGCTTCGTCGGGCACATCCCTCACTACAGCGGGAATTTTGTCCATGCCCGCCAGTTGGGTGGCGCGCCAACGACGTTCACCGGCGATAATTTCATAGCGAGTAGTACCATTTTCCACGCCGATCGGGCGCACCACGATGGGCTGCATCACACCTTGCGCCTTGATGGAGGCAGCTAATTCTTCAAGCGCTTCAGTGTGCATATCCCGGCGCGGCTGATATTTGCCGCGCTGTATAAACTCCACAGGTATTTCGGTGAGGTGACCATCGGTCGGTGCATTTTGTGTATCGGCATTACCGGCGGCATCGCCGGTTGGCAGTGGTTTACCGGCGCCTAAGAGCGCATCTAATCCGCGTCCGAGTCCTTTTCGTTTTGTCGCCATGCTGATACTTCCCAAAAATTCTGTTAGTGAGCGTTAGTATTCGCCAGATGTTTGGCACTCGCCTCGTGACGGCGCAGTATTTCACCGGCCAGCGCCAGGTAGGCAATGGCACCCTTGGACTGGTTGTCGTAAGCCAGCGCCGGCTGACCAAAGGAGGGCGCCTCGGCCAAGCGTACATTGCGCGGAATGCAGGTGCGGTAAACTTTGTCGCCGAAATATTCCGTTAACTGGGCCGACACATCCACAGTGAGGCTATTGCGTGGGTCGTGCATGGTACGCAGAATCCCCTCGATGGCAAGTCCGGGGTTGAGCACTTCGGTAATTTGCTGAATGGTCTGCACCAAGGCAGACAACCCCTCCAAGGCGTAGTATTCACATTGCATCGGAATAATCACACTTTGGCAGGCGGCCAATGCATTAACCGTGAGCATGTTTAACGAAGGTGGGCAGTCGATGAGCACAAAATCGTACCTGCCCTGCAGTTGCGTTAAAGCTTTGCGCAAACGAGTTTCCTTTTCTTCCAACTCCAGTAAGCGCACTTCTGCCGCGGTCAGGTCGGAATTAGCGGGCAGCACATCATAGCCACCGGTTTCCGAGTGGCAAATAACATCCAGAATCTGAGCACTTCCCAGCAGCACATCGTACACAGATTCTTCCAGCTCGTTTTTATCTACGCCAGAGCCCATGGTGGCATTGCCCTGCGGATCGAGGTCCACCAACAACACGCGCTTTTTTGTGGCCACCAAGGATGCCGCCAAATTGACACACGTGGTGGTCTTGCCGACGCCACCTTTTTGGTTTGTTATCGCGTAGATCTTGCTCACGGTTTTATCCTTGTTATGACTGGGTTTGCCGGCTTATTTCCAACAGGTGACGCTCGCCATCACAGCCTGGAACTTCCAGCCGATGACAAGCCTCGACAGTATAGTGTTTTGGCAGTTCACTCAACTCGCTTTCAGGGTAAACACCTTTCAAAGCCCAGAAGCGACCGGCCGGCGCAATTAACTGCGCACAGCCAGTGACCATATCGTTCAAACTAGCAAAGGCCCGACTGATGACCCCATCGAACAAGGGTGTGGGCTGGAAACTTTCTACCCGGCGGTTTTCCACAGCCACGTTGGCAAGCTTGAGTGCTGTTTTTACTTGAAATAAAAACCGGGTTTTCTTGCCGTTGCTATCGAGCAGTGAAAAATGACATTCAGGTTTCATAATCGCCAAGGGAATGCCCGGCAAACCTCCGCCGGTACCGACATCGATAAAGCGCTTGCCTTGCAAGTGTGGTATCACTACTAGACTGTCCAACAAATGACGAGACACCATGGCCTCGCGCTCGCGCACAGCGGACAAGTTGTAGGTTTTATTCCATTTCTCAAATAATAAAAGATAGTCAACCAATTGCTGCTGTTGCTGCACCGTCGCAGCAACACCGATTTGCGCCAACCCCCGTTCCAGTTGATCTGAAAACAGCGCTTTAGATTCCATGTTTTACTTTCTCGTTTATACCGCAGCCGCGTTTGGTTTTTTTAGCAGGCCGCGTTTTTTTAAGTAGATCATCAACAGAGAAACCGCTGCGGGCGTGACGCCGGGTATCCGTGCGGCGCGCGCAAGCGTTTGTGGTTTGGCACTCGACAATTTTTGCTTAACTTCGTTGGAAAGCCCATCCACTGCCTGGTAATCCAAATCCTCTGGCAGCAACATTGCTTCGTTGGCACGCAGGCGATCGATATCTTCTTGCTGGCGGTCGATGTAGCCCGCATATTTGATGGAAATCTCTACTTGCTCGCGCACCGCATCATTCACGCCTTCCGGTTCAGAAAATGGCAAGTCGTCATAGTGTATTTCCGGACGCTTTAATAAATCCTGCAAATTGTATTCGCGAGTCAGTGGGCTGGCGATTTTTTCTTCAAGCTTTTTAGCCTCGGAACTTCCGGCCTGCACCCAGGTATCTTTCAAGCGTTGCTGCTCTTTCGCAATCGACTCGCGTTTTTCATTGAATGCCATCCAACGCTGGTCGTTCACTAATCCCAGTGCACGGCCTTGCTCTGTGAGACGCAGATCGGCGTTATCTTCACGTAGCAGCAATCGGTATTCTGCGCGGCTGGTAAACATGCGGTAGGGTTCTTGTGTTCCCAGAGTAATTAAATCATCAACCAGTACACCCAGGTAGGCCTCATCTCGACCCGGACACCACGCGGGTTTATTCTGCGCGCGCAGCGCCGCATTGGTTCCCGCCAGCAATCCTTGAATACCCGCTTCTTCGTAGCCGGTGGTGCCATTAATTTGGCCGGCAAAAAATAGCCCAGCGATAGATTTAGTTTCGAAACTGTAATTTAAATCCTGCGGATTAAAGAAATCGTATTCGATGGCATAGCCGGGGCGAATGATATGCGCGTTCTCAAAACCTTTTATCGAGCGCACCAAATCCAGCTGCACATCAAAGGGCAAACTGGTGGAGATACCGTTGGGATAAAGTTCGTGAGTGGTCAAGCCTTCCGGCTCGATAAATACCTGGTGCTTATCTTTATCGGCAAAGCGGTGAATTTTATCTTCAATGGATGGGCAGTAACGAGGCCCTACGCCTTCGATCACGCCTGAATACATAGGCGAACGATCTAACCCACCGCGAATAATCTCGTGCGTTTTTTCGTTGGTGTAGCTGATCCAACAACAGCGTTGTTCAGGGTGCTGCTCGCGATTACCAAGGTAAGACATAACCGGGCGCGGGTTATCCCCCCACTGTTGTTCCAGTTGACTGAAATCCACCGAGCGCGCATCGATACGCGGCGGCGTACCTGTCTTCAAGCGCTCCACACGCAACGGCAATTCGCGCAGTCGGCTGGCCAAAGCGATGGCCGGTGGATCACCCGCGCGCCCACCGGAATAATTTTGCAGGCCAATGTGTATTTTTCCGCCCAAAAAGGTACCCGCGGTTAATACCACTGAGGTGGCGTAAAACTTGAGCCCCATCTGAGTTACAACGCCCTGAACCTGATCAGACGACACAATGAGGTCATCGGCGGCCTGTTGGAAAATCCATAGGTTTGGCTGATTTTCGAGGGTTTCCCGAATAGCGGCTTTGTACAGCACGCGATCCGCTTGGGCGCGAGTGGCTCTAACGGCGGGACCCTTGCGGGCATTCAACACGCGGAATTGAATACCAGCGCGATCAGTCGCTTGGGCCATAGCGCCGCCAAGGGCATCAATTTCCTTCACCAGATGGCTCTTGCCAATGCCACCAATGGCGGGATTACAAGACATTTGACCCAGTGTTTCCACGTTGTGGGTCAGCAGTAGTGTTTTCATGCCCATGCGGGCCGAAGCCAAACAGGCCTCAGTACCGGCATGTCCACCACCAATCACTATGACATCGAAACGGCTTGGGTAATCCATGGGTTAGGTGCGCTGAAGAAAAAAGGGCGCCGATTATATGCCTAGTGGAGAAATTGTTCAAAAAAAGAGCGGCGGCTTTTAAAAGATTATTTATCTAACTTATGTATATATGTATGTATATATAGAAGTTCTTAAAGATGTTGTTATATATGGTGTGGCAATATTCCGTGGATAACCGTATAAATTGCTTTAAATTCAAAAGGTTAGGTTAATGATAACCTACGAATAACCGGGTCTTAAAGTTCGGGGTAGGCCACGAATAAGCTGTTGTCAGAAGTCCGCTTTATACACAGGCCATTTTGGCCGCACTAAATAGTCGCTTTTTACTCAAGGCTAGTCTTCAGTTTTTAAGCTACTGGCCCACAAAGTTATCCACACCCTGGTTTTTTCACAGCTGAAATATGCTTTAAAACAATGGTTTAGTGGATAAACCTGTGAATGAATGTTAATAACTTGCTGGTAAGCGGTTGATTAGGTTGGAATTTGATCAATGCCAACCTTTACAAAAACCGATATTGGGTGGGGATTGGATTATTTACCGATACAAAAAGAGGAAAATATTTTTCCCAATAGCGCGTCGGCACTCAGATTACCTGTTATTTCGCCGAGGGCTTGTTGCGCGGCACGTAGATCTTCGGCCAGTAGTTCGCCGGCGCCATAGCCATTGAGCTGCGCCTCTCCCTGTTGCAGGTGTTCACCGCAGCGCTGAAGTGCGTCAAGGTGGCGCCGCCGTGCCGTAAAACTGCCTTCAGTGCTGCTCTGGTAACCCATGACCTCTTTCAGGTGGTCGCGCAGCAGTGACATACCCTCGCCAGATTTAGCACTCAACCCCAGAACAGCGGGCGATTGACTGTGCCACCCCACGCGGTTGCCGGGTAAGTCTGCCTTGTTGATGATGGTGGTGATTTTTGCGGGATCCAGTTGTGCTGCCAAGGTTGGCAGGAGTGTTGTCACCGTATCGGTTTGGTAGTTTTCACGGGTTGGGTCCTGCACGATTAGAATGCGGTCGGCCGCAAGGATGGCTTCGAGGGCACGGGCAATGCCGATTGCCTCTACCTGGTCCGGGTTGTCGCGCAAGCCGGCGGTATCGGTGATGTGCAAGGGCATACCATCCAAATGGATGTGTTCGCGCAGGAGATCGCGGGTGGTGCCTTCGATGTCGGTGACGATAGCGCTGTCTTTACCGGCCAGCGCGTTGAGCAAGCTGGATTTGCCAGCATTAGGGCGGCCTGCGATGACCACCTGCATGCCGTCGCGGGTCAAGCAACCTTGCTGTGCTTCCTGCAGAACTTTGTCCAAGGCGGTTTTAATGTTTTCCATTTGCTGTGCCACGTGACCGTCGCTGAGAAAGTCTATTTCCTCCTCCGGAAAGTCGATGGCGGCTTCCACATAAATTCGCAGGTTGGTAAGTTCGGTCAATAGTGTGTTGATTCTTTCCGAGAACGCGCCCTGTAGGCCGTTCAGAGCGTTGCGCGCCGCTTGTTCGGAGCTCGCATCAATCAGGTCCGCGATGGCTTCCGCCTGTGCTAAATCCAGCTTGTCATTTAAAAAGGCGCGCTCGCTGAATTCCCCGGGTCTGGCCATGCGCGCACCCGCTGCCAGGCACGCCTGCAACAACCAATCCATTACTATTGGTCCGCCGTGGCCCTGAAGCTCTAGGACATCTTCGCCAGTAAAGGAGTGTGGACCTGCAAAGTAGAGTGCAATGCCTTGGTCGAGTATGTTGCCCTGCAAATCCCAGAACTTGCCGTAATGAACCCGCCTGGGGCTTGGCCGGGTACGCAACAGTTGCTCGGCGATGGCGGCGGCGCTGGGGCCCGATACGCGCACGATGCCCACGCCTCCTCGGCCGATAGGTGTGGCGATGGCGGCGATGGTGTCTTTTGTGTAGGGCATAAAAAAGGGGCCATTGATTATGGCCCCTGATTATATCTAACTCTGAGTGGTTGGCGCCCAATCTTAGGCTTGGCCACCAGCTTCTATCTGTTTGGTAATCACGTACTGCTGCACGATGGAAATCGTGTTGTTGGCTACCCAATAGAGCACTAGGCCAGCAGGGAACCACATAAACATGAAGGTCATAAAAATAGGCATCATCTGCATGACTTTCGCCTGGGTTGGGTCCGGCGGTGTGGGGTTCAATCTAAATTGAATGAACATGGTTAAACCCATGATGACCGGCAGTATGAACCAGGGGTCGCGCACAGACAGATCTTCAATCCAACCCAGGAAGGGCGTGTGGCGCAACTCGACGCTTTCCATTAATACCCAGTAAAGGGCAATGAAAACTGGCATCTGTACCAGCACCGGCAAACACCCGCCCATGGGGTTTACCTTTTCTTTTTTGTACATTTTCATGAGCTCGGCGGACATCTTTTGACGATCGTCGCCGTAACGCTCTTTTAGATCCTGCATTAGTGGGCCAAGCTTACGCATTTTAGCCATAGAGCGGTAGCTGGCGGCTGATAGCGGGAAGAATATTGCTTTAATAACAATTGTTAATGCAATAATTGACCATCCCCAATTGCCGATAAAACCGTAGATAAAGGTCAAAAATTGGAACAGTGGCTTGGCAATCCACCACAGCCAGCCGTAGTCCACGGTGAGGTCTAGGTAGGGTGACATTTCCTCGAGGGCATAGACGTCTTTCGGGCCCACGTAGAAAGCGGCTGTCATTTCGTGTTGGTTACCCGGAGCAACTTCAACGGCCGGTGCGGTATAACCCATGAAATAGAGATCGGCCGTTTTAGATTTGCGCAGGCTGAAGGTGTTTTCTTGCTCGGGGTTGGCTATCCAGGCACTGATGAAGTAGTGCTGTACCATGGCGACCCAACCGCCTTGCACCGATTCTTTTACGCTGGCCTCGGCCATGTCTTCAAAGTCGACCTTCTTGTATTTTTCATCCTTGCTGGTGATGGCGGCGCCCAGGTAGGGATTCATGCCAAATCCTACGTCGGTGGCGACGGTTTGGCTGTCGCGTTTGATTTGCGCATAGAAATTGGCGCGCCAATTTTCGGAAGATTGGTTGTTAATAAGGTAGCTCAGATTTACCAGGTAGCTGTCGCGGGTAAAGCTATAGCGCTTAGTGATGGTGACGCCGTCTTGTTGGTAGTTCAGATCCACCACTAGCTGATCGCTGTCGCCCAAGGCGTAAGTATCCTGCGAGCTGGAGAAAACCGGGCGCTGGCCTTTACCATCGGTACCGTTTGGGCCAACCAAGCCGCTTTGGGCTATATAGGTATGGCTTTCTGTACGATTTAACAGAACAAAGGGTTTTTTCTCATCCAGTTTCGCTAAGTGTTTTGGCAGGGCGGCATAGACGATATCGCCGCCTTGGGTATCGATTTTTAGGACCAGGTTGTCAGTAGTTACCGTCACCAACTTTTGAGTGGCGCTATGGGTGACAGGGGCCTCTTCACTCGAAACCACGGGAATGTCGTCGTTGGCCTCGGGGGTGGTTTGTGGTTCTACCGGCGCAGAGAGGGTGGTTTGCGCTTGAGCGGGTGTCGCTTTGCGACGGTCGTCAAAGGCCGCCCACTCGCGGACCAGCATAAGGGTCACTGCCGCCATACCGGCGAGCAGCAGGTATTTAATCCAATCAGTTTTCATGTTGTTTGCCGTTATCGGGATGAGATTCGGGGTTACCCGGAACCGGGTCAAAACCGCCGGGGTGCCAAGGGTGGCATTTTATAAGGCGGGCGCACATTAAATAACCCCCTTTTATGAAACCGTGTCTATTTATAGCTTCTTCTGCGTAGTGGGAGCAGGTTGGGTGGAATCGACACTGGTTACCGACCCAGGGGCTGAGTAGTAGGCGGTAGCCGTGGATGAGTTTGATCAGAAGCCAGCTCATGGCTGTACAGGGGCGGCTTTTTTGATTAGTCGATTAAATTGCTGGACTAGCTGGCGCTGAAAAGTGGCGTTATCTAGTTGATCCAGCCCTTTGCGTGTTAAGAAGACACAGTCAATAGGCGGTAATTGATGTTGATAGGCTCTGAACGTTTCGCGCACTAGGCGCTTGAAGCGATTGCGTTCTACGGCAAGTCGTACATTCTTTTTTGCCACAACTAAGCCCAGCCGCGGATGATCTAATCCATTGCTGCGAGCAAGAAGCATAAAGTGTTGGTGTGAAGCGCGGAAAGGTGCCTGATCAAAGACCGGCTTGAAGTCACTGGGGGTCAGCAGTCGTAGCGCTTTGCCGAACGTAAAGCTGGGCACCCCAGAACCTCGATAAGGGAATTAAGCACAAACCAGTTGCTTACGACCCTTGGCGCGACGTGCTGCCAGAACCTTGCGACCGTTTTTGGTAGCCATACGGGCACGGAAACCGTGTACACGGGCGCGCTTCAGATTGCTGGGCTGAAATGTTCTTTTCATGGAACTAAAACCTGCCAAATAGTGAGCTTGGGTATTACTCGCTCACCGTTACTCGATCTATACAGAGTGCGGGCGTGCGAAAAGAGGCGGGATTCTAATGAATTCAGCGGGTTAAAGCAACGCTATATTCAGGTTTTTTGCGGTCTGTAGCCCGACTGTATCGCCCGCCACAAGATGTAGTGGTTGGCTTGGATGCGAACAGCTAATGGGGTTGAACTACACTGCTTTTACAAAAGATATTCACAGATTTACCCACAGGTCAAGTTGTAGATGTGCACAGGTTAAATTGGTCAGGGGGGCGTTTTTTTTCACCGGAATTCTAGCTAAGTTGTTGAAATTAATGCGTAAAATATTTTATTTGGCCATTAGGTAAAAACATCTGTGGATAACTCTAGCCTGGCAGGAGGTCACGGGTTAGAATATTGCCCTTGAAAAAAGACGGGCTTTCGGTCGTCTTCTGTGGTGGCAGGATAACCACCTATTTCTGTTTGATAGTGGCATACCAACAGGACATTCGCTTAACGCTGGAGTTGGCGCTGTCTCGATAAATGCGTCACTGCGAACACCAATATCACAATTTTTGCCGCAGCCAATTCTGTTGGGGGATAGCGCTTTGCCTGAATCTGTCTGGAATCATTGTATAACTTGCCTTCAAAGTGAGTTGTCGCCAGAGCAATTCAATACATGGATTCGTCCTTTGCAGTTAGACCAGCACGCGAGTGCCGGCGAAATTGCGCTGCTCGCACCCAATCAGTTCATCAAGTCCTGGGTGAGCGATAAATTCCTCAATCGGATTATGGAACTGGTGGCCGAGTGCGCCGGTGATCGCGATACGCGCGTGGTACTGGGCGTCGCGGCCAACTCATTGGCACGCCACAATCGCTCGGCGCGGGTATCTACACCGACGCCGCCGCAAGTCAGTCCTCAGGTTACCCGCGA
Source organism: Simiduia sp. (assembly GCF_058345725.1). Lineage (NCBI taxonomy): Bacteria > Pseudomonadati > Pseudomonadota > Gammaproteobacteria > Cellvibrionales > Cellvibrionaceae > Simiduia > Simiduia sp. The sequence continues at coordinate 63,442 of NZ_JBTUOC010000041.1, forward strand.
GATTCTGCCTACGCCTGCGCCTATGGCTACCGAGCCGAGAGCGGACCGCGACGTGGATGTGGAGGGTGGGCTGAAACACCAACATCGGTTGAACACCCAGTTTACCTTTCAGCGCTTTGTGGAAGGCAAGTCTAACCAGCTGGGTTTAGCGGCGGCGCGGCAGATTGCCGAGAACCCGGGTGGCGCTTACAACCCACTGTTTATATACGGCGGCGTGGGCTTGGGCAAAACCCACCTTATGCACGCAGTAGGCAATGCGTTAATTGAAAAGAACCCCAATGCCAAGGTGTTGTACCTGCACTCAGAGCGCTTTGTTGCGGATATGGTTAAAGCCTTGCAGCTTAATGCCATCAACGATTTCAAACGCTATTACCGGTCCTTAGATGCGTTATTGATTGACGATATTCAGTTTTTTGCCGGTAAAGAGCGCTCACAAGAAGAGTTCTTCCACACCTTTAATGCGCTATTGGAGGGCGGACAGCAGATTATTCTCACCTGTGATCGCTATCCACGCGAGATAGACGGCTTAGAGGAGCGGCTGAAATCCCGCTTTGGTTGGGGTCTTACAGTGGCTGTGGAGCCGCCTGAATTGGAAACGCGCGTTGCCATTCTGATGAAAAAAGCTGCCCAACAGAATTTGGCGCTGCCGCACGATGCCGCATTTTTTATTGCACAGCGAATCCGCTCCAACGTGCGCGAGCTCGAGGGTGCGCTCAAGCGTGTGGTTGCCAATGCCAACTTTACCGGTCGAGATATAGATGTGGAGCTGGTGCGCGAGTCTTTAAAGGACCTCTTGGCGCTACAGGATAAGCAGGTCTCAATTGACAATATTCAACGCGTGGTGGCCGAGTATTACAAAATTAAAGTGAGCGACCTGCATTCTAAACGCCGGAGCCGTTCTGTGGCTCGGCCGCGCCAAGTTGCCATGAGTTTGGCCAAAGAGCTGACCAACCACAGCCTGCCGGAAATTGGCGAGGCGTTCGGCGGGCGCGACCATACAACGGTATTGCACGCCTGCCGCAAGATAAAAGAACTCCAGGAGGAGAGTGCAGACATTCGTGAAGACACTAAAAATCTGCACCGTTTATTGACCACCTGAGTGGGCCGGTGCCCACAGTTTTATAGCAACTTCTATATAATAAGCAGCAGCTACTGCCAAATTTAGGCCTATAAAAAGAGACCGGATATGAGATTTTCAGTTTCCCGCGATTCACTCTTAAAACCACTGCAGTTGGTGGCGGGTGTTGTTGAACGCCGCCAAACCTTGCCGGTGTTATCCAATGTATTGATTCAGCTTGAAGGCGATCGCCTAGCGTTGACGGGTACTGATCTGGAAGTGGAAATTGTTGGGCGCATCCAGCTCGAGCAGCCGGGAGACTCGGGTGAAATTACCGTACCGGCCCGTAAGCTTGTGGATATTTGCCGCTCGCTGCCCGATTCAGCGGTAATCGAATTTATAGAAGACAGTCAAAAGCTGGTGGTTAAAAGTGGCCGCAGCCGCTTTACCCTGTCTACCCTGCCGGCCAATGATTTTCCCAATGTGGAAGACGGCCCTTCAGATTTGCAGTTCACCTGTGCTCAGAAAGACATCAAACGTTTGATTGATCGCACAGCCTTTGCCATGGCGCAGCAAGACGTCCGCTACTACCTGAACGGTATGTTGTGGGAGGTGACACAAGGTCAATTGCGTGTGGTAGCCACCGACGGGCACCGATTGGCCATGTGCACTCGTCCAATGGATATACAGGCAAATGAGAAGGTACAGGCAATCTTACCGCGCAAAGGTGTGATAGAGCTGGCGCGGCTGTTGGGTGACGGAGACTCTGCTGCCGAGATAAAGTTGGGTGGCAGTCATATTCGTGCCATAACGCCGGAGTTTACTTTCACCTCAAAATTGGTAGACGGTAAGTTCCCCGATTATGAGCGGGTGTTGCCAAAGGGCGGCAACCGTATCGTGATAGGCGTTCGCGATGAACTTAAACAGGCCTTTGGTCGCACAGCTATCTTGTCTAATGAAAAGTACCGCGGTGTGCGCTTGCAGCTGGATGCCGGCCAACTCACCATTGTTGCTAATAACCCTGAACAAGAAGAGGCCGAAGAAACGGTCACGGTGGATTACACCGGCGAAGCCATGGAAATTGGCTTTAATGTCAGCTACTTATTGGATGTCACCTCAGTATTAGGCTCGGAAAACGTCAAGATTACCCTGGCTGATTCCAACTCCAGTGCACTGCTGGAGGAGCCCGAAAGCGGGGACTCCGCTTACGTCGTTATGCCAATGCGCCTCTAGATAATTGGATAAGGAGGGCGCAATGCCCTCCTAGCCCATGCCGTTATCCTCTCTGCAAATACATCACTTCCGGAATATATCTGCGGCGACCCTGCAACTTCACCCGCAAGTTAATCTTTTTTATGGCCAAAACGGTGCCGGTAAAACCAGTGTCCTAGAGGCAATTGCACTATTAGCGCGGGGTAAATCCTTTCGGTCCCACAAGTTAAAACCCTTGATTCAGCAGGGGCAGGGGAGCGTTACCTCCTTTGGTCGGTTTACCGATGAACAGGGCGCGGATTACCGTGTGGGCGTAGAGCGCAATCAGCGGGGTACGGATCAATTTAAGGTAAATGGCAAGCCCGTCCTTTCAGCGGCAGAGTTGGCGCAATTGATACCGCTGCAAACCATCTACTCCGACACTTTTGCGCTCTTGGCGGGCGGTCCAGGGGAGCGGCGACAGTTTTTGGATTGGCTGGTGTTCCACGTGGAACACGATTTTATGGGGTGCTGGCGAGAAGTCCGTCAAGCGCTCAAACAACGGAATAGTTTATTGCGTTCTGGTAGAATAACCGCAGATTTGCTGGCCCCTTGGGATAAGGCGCTGAGCCGCTTTGGCGAGCGATTGGATGTCCTTCGCAGCGAGGTGTTTACCTTGTTTCGGGACGAGTTGTCGTTGCTTCTAGCGCCCTTAGAGGCGTTTAACGACCTGACTATAGAGTATGTTCGCGGTTGGGATTCAGCACTGCCACTTGAACAGGCTTTGTCGGCAAATAGCACGCGTGATCACCATTTAGGGCATACCTCGGTAGGTCCGCATCGAGCGGATCTAAAGATCCGTATGGGTAAAGCAGCTGCCGAAGAGGTGCTTTCGCGTGGACAGCAAAAACTGCTGGTTTGTGCTTTGCGAATCTGTGCAGCGCGTGTTTACCTCGCTCAAAAAGGCAGGCGTTGTGTGTTTCTGGTGGATGATCTGCCATCAGAGTTAGACCCGGAAAACAGGCGTCGACTGGCGCAGTGGCTATTGGATTTGCAAGGCCAGGTGTTTGTAACGGGTGTAGAGCGGCAAGACCTTGAGTCTTGTTGGCAAGAATTAGTGGTTCCCCGGAAAGTGTTTCACGTGGAACACGGTCAAGTGACCGCAAACGACCAAAATAACGTTTAGATGGAGTGACAAGATGTCGGAACAAAAGAACTACGACTCGTCCAGTATCAAGGTCCTTAAGGGCCTTGATGCCGTCCGGAAGCGGCCTGGCATGTACATTGGTGATACCGATGACGGTACTGGCCTCCACCACATGGTGTTCGAAGTTGTAGATAACTCCATAGATGAAGCCCTGGCTGGCTATTGCTCGGAAATCCGGGTGGTTATCCACCCAAATGAGTCCATTACTGTGTCGGACAATGGGCGCGGCATTCCCACTGAAATGCACGACGAAGGCGTATCAGCTGCCGAAGTTATTATGACCGTACTGCACGCAGGCGGTAAGTTTGATGACAACACCTATAAGGTTTCAGGTGGACTGCACGGTGTGGGCGTATCCGTTGTTAACGCCCTGTCTGAGGAACTAAAACTCACCATTCGCCGCGGCGGCAAGATTCACGAGCAGGTCTATCACCACGGAGTCCCTCAGGGCCCGCTTGAAATCGTGGGCGACGCTGTTACCACGGGTACCCAGGTCTTCTTCAAACCTGCGTCGACCACCTTTACCAACATAGAATTTCATTTCGACCACCTGGCAAAACGCCTACGCGAGTTGTCTTTCCTAAACTCTGGCGTGCGCATCGTGCTAAAAGACGAGCGCTCCGGCAAGGAAGAGGTGTACGAGTATGCGGGCGGATTGCAGGCCTTTGTGGAGTACTTAAACACCGCGAAAAACCCGATTAACAAGGTGATGCACTTTACCAACCAGCGCGATGACGGCATCGCCGTGGAAGTGGCTCTCCAATGGAACGACAGCTTCCAAGAGAATATCTACTGCTACACCAACAACATTCCCCAGCGCGATGGCGGTACCCACCTGGCAGGCTTCCGCGCCGCGCTGACTCGTGGCTTGAACAGCTACATTGAGCGGGAAGGCCTGGGCAAAAATGCCAAAGTGGCCACCACCGGCGACGATGCCCGCGAGGGATTGACAGCTATCATCTCCGTCAAAGTGCCCGATCCCAAGTTTTCATCCCAAACTAAGGATAAGCTGGTATCGTCCGAGGTGAAAACCGCCGTAGAACAGGAAATGGGGCAGGCCTTTAACGACTACCTGCTGGAAAATCCCTCCGAGGCGAAGGCTATCGTCACCAAGATGATCGACGCCGCTCGCGCCCGCGAGGCCGCGCGCAAGGCCCGCGAAATGACGCGTCGCAAGGGCGCGCTGGATATCGCCGGCCTACCCGGTAAACTGGCCGACTGCCAGGAAAAAGACCCAGCGCTGTCTGAACTTTACCTGGTGGAGGGTGATTCTGCCGGTGGCTCTGCTAAACAGGGCCGCGATCGCCGCACCCAAGCCATCTTGCCACTCAAAGGTAAGATTCTAAATGTCGAAAAAGCCCGTTTTGACAAAATGTTGTCTTCGCAGGAAGTGGGCACACTGATTACAGCCCTTGGTTGCGGAATCGGTACTGCCGAGTTCAATCCAGAAAAACTACGCTACCACTACATCATCATCATGACCGATGCCGATGTGGATGGTTCGCACATCCGCACCCTATTGTTGACCTTCTTTTTCCGCCAGATGCGCGAACTGGTGGAGCGTGGGCATATTTACATCGCTCAACCGCCGCTCTACAAGATTGCCAAGGGCAAACAGGAGCAATATCTAAAGGACGACGAAGCGCTGACTGCCTACCTGACCCAGGCGGCAATGGAGAACAGTAGCCTGCATGTTAACGCCGATGCCCCCGGTATCAGCGGCGCTGCGTTGGCCAGCTTGGTAGAAGAGTACCGCCGCGTGATGCGCATTATCGATCGCCTGGCCCGTGTTTACCCCACCGATGTATTGGAAAGCCTGATTTATCTGCCTTCACTTTCGGTAGAGGCCCTGAAAGATCATGCCAAGGTAGCCGAATGGTGCGACGTGCTGTCTAAGGCTCTTGAACATAAAGCCACAGGGACACACCGCTTTAAGGTCTTCCCCAAAGAAAATCTCGAGCGCCACATATTTGAACCGCGCATCGAGGTCATTGCCCATGGCGTGCCTACAGATTACGACATGGCTTTGGATTTCTTCGGCTCCAAGGAATACCAAGCGATTATTGATCTGGGTAACAAGCTCAATGGTCTGTTGGAAGAGGGGGCTTATATCAAACGGGGCGAACGCACCTTTGCCACCACCAGCTTCAAAGAGGCGTTGGAGTGGCTCATGGCTGAATCGCGCAGGGGCTACAACATCCAGCGCTATAAAGGTCTGGGCGAAATGAATCCGGGCCAGTTGTGGGAAACCACCATGGACCCTGAAAGCCGTCGCATGCTGCGCGTTACCATTGAGGATGCCATTGCCGCCGACCAGATATTTACTTGCCTGATGGGCGATCAGGTGGAGCCCCGTCGCGATTTCATTGAATCCAATGCGTTGCAAGTGGCCAACCTGGATGTTTAAAACCCACCGTTGTCGAATCTCACTTTAAGTGAAATGAAATCTCAAATGGGTGAAATGGAATCTCATTTGAGTGAAATGAAATCTCACTTTAAATGAAATGAATGTAAGATGGGGTTGGCCGCAGAGGTTACCCCCTCCAGAATTGACTAACCTAAAATGAGATAACCCATTGAATTATTTTTATAAATCAATGGGTTATGGTTACAGCTAGATGAGCTACGTCCGGTACAAGGCTATGTTCCGAGTACTCTGAAGTGATATGCTAAAAATACAAAGGGCAGTGACGCTCTAATTTGGCAAATCAAGGATGAAATCTATGCTAGTTCTTAGCTTAACCCCCCAAACCTCTCTTCGTATAGGCGACGATATTACTATTCAGGTCAAACTCCCGGATGGTCAACATGGTTCGACGTTGTCAGAAGTTTCACTAGCGATAGAAGCGCCACATGAAGTAAAAATACTGCGTCAGGAACTATTCCGATCAAATAATCCTGCAGAAAACTGAATCAAACAATTTGGTTTATTGGTGTTTATTACTTGCCTATTGAGTGAAGGCTCCCCTTGGAAGAACAACGCCACATATGCGGGTACTAACCTATCGCGATGCCTGTGTGCATCGCCTATCCCCTGGTCTGTTAGTTGGGTAACTCTTAATCTGCCAGTGTAAGTTCAATCTAATAACTGGTGCGCTCGTTTCGTAGTATTCAATAGTGAAAGACATATAAAATTCTGGTTTTCCATGACAAACGGATTTTGCCATGTACCGCAGTCAACCCGATGCGCCTAATGCACCCGTAAAAGCAGCTACCCCGCTAACTTTGGCGATACAGGAATATCAGGATAGAGCTGATAAATATCACCAAGAAGCGATAACTTCTCGGTCAGCATCTCCAGAAGAAAAACTTCGCCTGCAGCAGCAGTGGAAAGAGGCTAAGAAACACCTCGATATGCTTCGAATGAAAATCGACTCAATGGCAGCCGTCGAGGATGGTTTAGCAAAATACAGAGCAGAGTTTAACTGTTTAGATTCTGAAGAGCGGTTGGCCAAAATGAGGGCTGAAAAGCACCATCCGACCACAACTCTTCGCAAAAACTTAATTGCTGAATCCGATCCTCCACCAACAGCTGAACACGTTGCACATCATATCGTTATGGGTAAAGGGCGTTGGCGGAAGCGGGATATGACCCGCGTTAGATTACGTCTTTTTGACTGTAATGTTAGGATTAATGACCCGAGAAATGGGGTTTGGCTTCATCCAGATGTCGTCGAGCATTGGGCTACACCAAATAGCCCTATTCATGACCCCCTTCACGGATACAACTACGAAACTTGGATTATTACTCATATGAAACTGACGTTGCCAGAAGAGATGTTTCTCAAAGCCTTAAAAAAGCTGAAGGGACAATTAAAGGATGGCGGTTATCCTGAAAAGCTTTTGGAACGAAAGGACGCGAACTGGAACGGACAATGACCCAAATTTATAGCCTTTCCACTAATCTGTCTGAGTACAAGGAAATTCCCCTTGATGCAGAAGATATCGCTGAGCAATTGGATGCCGAGGCGAATATCATGGCCTTTGTCTACATGGGTACCAAGGACAGACGTTTAGCGGAGATATGGGGGCCTGTTACTACACACTTTGAACCTTCTCCCGCCTACCCTGAAGCCATAAAGATTCCGAGTATTAGCGTTTGGAGCGGCCCAAATTTGCTTTTATCAGAAAGGGCATATGCTGTATTTCGCTTGATGCTAGCTGACTACGGTGAGTTCTTGCCGATCAAGATCTCAGGTTTTACCTACTACATATTCAACAATTTAATGGATATGGAACCTGACCTGTCGAAAAGTTCGTATATTGATCCAGACACACAAGAAGTTGAATCGTTAGTCTTTGGTCCTGATGCCGATCAAAAACTGGTTTTTAGGAGTCGGTGGGAAGGGTGTTCTACATGCTTTTGCAACGAAAAGTTCAAACAGCTTTGTGAAGAGTTCGAACTAGACGGCCTCGAATTTAAGGCAGCATAGGATCATTTTCCTGACCTTGAAATGCACTAAATTTAGGGCGTTTCAATGGTTCGTGAGAGATAGGAGTCTTCAGGTAATTATTTTCGAATGATTTGTAAAGGCCAGCGTTGCCGCTCTCTCTAATCACCAACTTCACGTCATTTGCTTCTTTATAGGCGAGAGTATATTTCGAAGGGCTGACTGCAGCTTTCCTTTCCTGTAGGCGATCTATCGATGTTTGTGAAAGCTGCCCAGTGGTCCAAAACTCAAACTTTGGGATCAGGTTTTTCCAATCTGGGTGCGCTCTTGAAGCCCCCAACATCACAGGTACACGTTTGACCAGCCAGCGTTCCACCTCTTCGTCCGGAACCAATGAATTGGGAGCATATCCTTTACACTCAATAAACCGAATCTCCGACCCAGGTCTTATAGCTACGACGTCGCACTCACCTTGTCTTCCCTGTCCATCATTGCAGATGTAGTTTAGTCGTACATCACCATATGAGGGACGTAAGGCTTCAGCGACAATAAACTCAAAAAACGCCCCTCTCATGTTAGCGACTGCTCCCTCTACTTTGGATAGTCGGGAGAACATTTGGTCAAATTTATCAGGATCAAAGACCAAATCTGCGATTCTAGAAAGTGCGCGTGTGAGGTAGTTGAACCCTTCAGCGACATCCTTTCCAAAGAGGTGAGTAATCGTTGCAGGAATAGCCCCTGCTTGCTTTAACGTAGTAAAAGCTTCATTGCTGTAGCTGTCTGCAACGAATATCTGAAGGCACCGACCTACGTTTTTCAGTGCTCTAATAGAGCGGCATTTGTTGATAAAAGGTTTAATGCCTTCAAGAGTCATGGCGCTGAAGCACAGATCACAGGCTATAAACCCGGGCTTAGCAATGCCATCGTTGCTGTTTAGTAAGGCGCCTAGATAGGAAGGCGCTGCTAGATCCCAATTGAACGTGCCGACCTTAGGCTGACTTACATCCATGTTCCGTGTTTCCACCAATCCGTAACTAACAAATCCGAGCTTCTTCAACCAGGTCGCGATACCAGAAAGCAGGATGTCCTCGGTAAATAGCCTGGCTCGGAGGCCTACTATTAATTCTTCGTAGTAGTGGTCTTCACTTTTAACAATAGCAACGCAGGCACCAATTTTTTTAACTTCTAAGATTTTCACAAGACCAGAACTAACTAAGCCATTCAAAACTGACTCTGAGGAAAGACGCTTTTTTTGCTGTATTGGCGAACCGCAAGCAATAGAGAAATGGTTTTTAGGTAGGATACCCCCACGTTGATGCAACGCGGCAAGGGCAAGCCCATACACGGAGTTCGCTTCCTGCAATGTCTTAATCAAACTCTCCCAGTAGACGGGCGACCCAAAGTCTTTCTTTAGATAGATAAAGAGCTCGCCTCTGGCCAGCTTTATGTAGCTTAACCTCGATGTGTTCTGTGTACCCCTTGAGGCTCTTTTTCGCGCTGCTTCTCGGCTTATTCCGTGTATATCCATTAGCCGTGCAACTATCTTTGAGCTTGCACAGGGGCCTTCGCGTTCCAAAGCGCTTTCTAAAATATCCATGCATAATCCTTTTGTCACACTGCGCTATTAATAATTACATTACATGTGTCAACAGGTGTATAAAAGAGAAAAGAGAGGGGCAGTAAAATAGCGGCCTCCAGAGCAACAAAGTTCATATTAACTACTTTATGTCACAGTCACCAATATGATTGAAGGTGTACTTGGCCGATATCTTACTCGAAGGCGTGGCACAACTACCTGATAGCGACCTGTATCCGGTAATACTAATGTCCCCACTTTCTTACATGTGGTCTTTCAGACTCGCTTCCCGGCCGCTGCATTACCTGGCTAATCTTAATGGGCACCGATGGATAGTGATGGTGCGTTTGTGGGACTGTGTTGAAACTACCTGCCGTGCTCGAAAGAGATAATGCGGGATGTCTTGACCCTAGATTGCACTCCCGAGCTAAGGAGAATCAGGAAACCAATGAGCGGATAGTACGTTCTACGGATAAATCCACATTGGGCATCTCACGTGCAAGATTGAACTGCATAGCTACTGTTGCGACCTCAATCAGCTCCTTCTCAAATTGGTACTGTTTATTGTTGCTTAGCCAAGTCAGCAAACTTGCCAATCGCCACAAAGATGTATTCCCTTCGTAAATCGGTAGAGGGAAGTCACTTCCACCACTGATCATCAACTTGCGTGCATATTGACGGCTGCAGTTCAGAATATCGGCAATATCTGTAAGACCGACCAGATCAGGAGCTATCTGAATCAGCTTTGCGTCTTTGATGGCGTCTTTAACATTCTTTATGGCGCTGGAAACTGCATCAAAAGCAGTGGCAGCATCCCGACTGAATTCAAGGGCAATACGCCCAGGGAGACCTATACCAATTAATGCGTCATCACAGTCGGCTTCGGCAAGTAGATCGATATACTCCTGCGGGTCAGATTCCATATTTGGCAGGCAAAACTTAAGGGTAAATTCAAAGCGCGCCACTCTAACCCCTCCCTATAAGTAACGACAGATCTATCTAGCAAAACCTTTCTTATAAAAGCTTAAAAAGCAGAACACTGGTTGTCAACTGACAACCAGTGTTCTGGCAATGCTCGAAGCAGTTTTAGCCTCAAGACAACGTAACCAATACAAACAGGTAGATAAGTTAAAAGCTTGCTAACCATGTTTCCTGGTGTAATCCCCCCATTTTTAACCGGCCATATGAGCAGAGGGTTGGCCGACCTATAGCAGCTGGGCTGGAGGGGCCAGTATCGGCGTGGCTAGCGCATCTGTGGGGAACAGTGATAACTCTTATAGATACCAGCCCTGGCTGGATGGCGAAAACGAAGAATTTGCCGACTGGCTGATCCGACTGAAGCACAACCAGAAAAACAGGGGCCTTTGCTATCTGCTACTAAGGAATATCAAAGGCCTTGGCTGGAATCATAAGCGGGAATATCGGTAGATTTATTTAAGCTTGCTACCATTAGTTATACGGTCGAAATGCACCCTAATTGGCAGCATGACAGAAACTACCGTAAGCTTGCATAATGGGAAAATACGCTATAACAAGCTATAGCTTCGAAATATACGTTGCCACATCACGGAATTTACTGAACATCTCACGAGGTAAAAGCTAGCTTTTTTCACTAGCTCCATAGGGTCTAACTAGACTGTTCAAAACATCAGCTTGAAGTGTCAAGTAACGCGTAAAGCTCTTTCCTGATTAGGTAAAAGTAAAAGGCTGACTGAACTGCCGAATATACGAAATAGAGTAAGCCGACCAAAAGCCCCCAAAACGCGTAAATCCAAGGTGCGCCTTGGTACTTTTCCACGAAATTGTATCCAAAAAATACAAAAGTGGTGAATAGTAGAGAAAAGACAACGATAGAAAACAGGAAAAACTTCAAATTACTATATCTATCTTTTGTAAAGGTTCTATACCGTGCTTCTTCGAGTACTGAATCGTCCAAAGAACTTGAGGATTTGCTCTTATCACAAAGCAAACTAACTATTTTTTTTCTCAATGCAAATCTCCATTAGATAGCGACAAAGCTACGCGTGTAAACGCGTAGCTGAGCACAAAAGCGAATTATAGTCGATGTCGTTTAGTTGTAAAAACAACTAAACTCTACACCAATGGCAACGAAACACTATTGCTTTAGGGTTTCAGTTCCTTAATTCTATACTCTCCTAAGAACTATTTCTGGGCTACCGAAACATGTTGTATACGATATCGTCCGCCACCGCCGCTCATTGTGGCGAATCCGTACCCCAGTCCAACAAGGCCTCCAACGATCGCGCCTACAGGACCGGCGAACGAAGCACCAAATGCGAGACCTGCAATGGCACCTGCACTTAGACCAGCCGCTCCACCAACGGCCACGCCGGCAGCTACTTCGGAAACTGAGCCACCAACAACCTGATAAAGTTCCGTATTATCTAACTCTTTCATACTTATTTCCTTACTACTTGAAAAACTAGGTTACCCTAGGTGAATCTGCTTCCTTGCAGTCTTAACCGTTTCCGGTCTATGCGCTACAAAAACGCGAGTAATACTGAGATTCTGAATATATCGATTAATACGAGCTTCATTCTCAATATCCAAGTGGCTTGTAGCTTCATCCATGAAAAGGATTTGTGGCTCGCGATACATAGCGCGCGCCAATACGATGCGTTGCTTCTGGCCCCCACTTAGGCTTGTTCCCATATCACCAACTAATGTGTTGTACTGCATAGGCATGCTGGCAATGTCCTGAGCGATACAAGCAAGTTCAGCGCATAAAAGTATTCGGTGAAAATCTGCATTCGAATCGAAGCAGGAGATATTCTCAGCGATGCTACCAGCTAACAATTGATCATCTTGCATCACTGCTGAAATTTGACTTCGATAGTTTGAGATCGACTTAATTGGCTTACCATCTACTAATACCTCACCACTACTTGGTTCCAAGAGTCCCATTAGACATTTAAGCAGCGTAGTTTTACCACAACCACTTGAACCCACGATGGCTACGGTGTCTTTTGGCTCGATAGTAAAACTGACATCCTTGAATACAGGCTCCTCGTCATCTCCGTACTTGAAGCTGAGACCTTTAACTTCTATACGCCCGGTCAAGGGGGTAAAGCTTCCAACTTCGGGTTGAAAATCTAGTGGACTAGATTGGTTCTCAATAGGTGTGAAAACAATATCTGAAAGACGATTAAGATGTAGATCCAGCATTTTTAGATCTATACATTTTGCTATTAACGAATCTATCGATTCTACAAATCTTGACTTGTAGCTCATAAATGCGAAAAGCATCCCGATCGACATCATATTCCCCATTACAGCTGTTGCGGCGAAATATATTACTAGAATATTTTCAGCACCAAACAAAATCCGGCTAATTGCGTCATAGCTTATATCCCAACGCGCTAGTCTAATATTCTTGTTTAGCGTATCAGCTAAAAGATTTTGCCACTGAGCTTGACGGTCTGCTTCTTTCTGGAACAATTTTATCGTCTGAATAGCCCTAACCGATTCCATAAAATGCGAATCATGTTTTGCCTGAGAAACTACACTCTCTTCAGAAAGTAGCCTGTACGGTCGGTATAGAAACACTCTAGCTAGCCCGTACATAAACGCAACGAGTAGAACGATCCAAGCTAGCTTTGTATCGTAGTAAAACATTGCTGCTAGTGTTACCAAGGCAAGAATCCCATCCACCAGAGCTGAGACTAGGCCGTGCGAAATAAGGTCTCGAATTTGACCCAGCGAAGAAAATCTAGAGGTTATATCTCCTAAATGCCGTTGTGCGAAGTAGCTTGCCGGTAAGCGAATAAGATGGCGAAACAAATTCGCCGATATTTGCATGTTTAGGCGACTAGACAAATACAAAATAAGCCAGGATCTAAAAGAATTTGTGGCCGTTTGTATTAAGAGCAATAACGCAAAGCCACTTGCAAGAACAATAAGCAGGTCATGGTCCCTTCGAAGTACAACATCGTCCACTACTGTTTGAATATAGAAAGGCGTTACAATAGTAAACAATTGAAGGATTAGGGAAAGAAGAAATATCTGTACTACGCTTCTCTTAAGTCCTTCAGCGCTTTTCCAAAAGCTAGTTAATGAAAGAGATCTTCTTTCTCTTACCTCTCGAAATTCTGACGTAGGCGAAAGTTCTAATGCAATACCAGTAAAGTGTTTGCCAAAATCGGAAGCATCGAATTGGCGTTCTCCCGAGCTTGGATCATGAATTGTAAAGCGACCCCCTTTAACGGATTTTAATACTACAAAGTGATTCATGTCCCAATGTAAGATGCAGGGTAGCTGGAGTGATCCAACTTCATCACAATCTAGCTTTAAGGCTCGGCCCGTAAGTTCAAGTCGATTTGCAAAACCTATTAATGATTTTAAATTTGTTCCATGGTTTGAGATTTGAAATCTCCGGCGCAAATCAGTTAAGTCTGTTTCATATCCGTAGTATCCCGCAATCATTGCCAAGCATACCAGACCGCATTCAGACGCTTCAGCTTGATGCAATACAGGAAGTTTACGCCGAGAGCTAAATTTCAGTAGATCTTCAGGCCTATCGTTACTATTAGTTTGAGATCTATCTGTCATAAACGGCCCCGTAAGCTATGTAAAGGCTCAAGAAGCCATTGCAATAAGCTTCGTTCGGATTGCCTTACATCAGCTGACAAAGTCATCCCTGCTCTAAGTGACACTTGCTTTCCATAGGCAGTAATAGTTGAGCTATTTATCCTCGCCGACACTCGATAGACCGGCTCAACAATAGCGAACGGTGAGTCCTTTAGCTCTCCTGGAAGTAATACGGATTTAGATACGTCGGTTACAACACCATCATGTAGACCAAATTTCTGATACGGATATGCATCGTATCGAATCTTCAGAAACTGGCCGGGTTCGATAAATCCGGCTGACCTCACCGGAACAAGCAATTCTACGTTTAGCTCGAGGTTCTTGGGCATTAAAATCATTGCAGGAGTGGTGTTCTGAGCTTGTAACCCCTCGTGAAGCTGTATATTGCTAACTATACCCTCCTTAGGTGCCCTGAGAATGTACCCCTGCCTCCCTCGAATTTCTGCCATTTGCTGGGACAGTTCTGAAATCAACGATTGAATTCTATTCGCTTCAATATTTTCTTCCTGGGCGAGTAACAATAGCTGGTTTTGCTGCTGTTTTATCTGTTTAGTTAAACTGACTCTATCGCGAGAAATCCCTTGCATAGAGCCTCTAAGTTCCAGCTCCTGCGACATCACTTTGTCGAAATCTGACGAAGAAATATGACCATTTTTTTGAAGATTTGAATATCGGATTGATTGCTCAATTAAAAGTTTGTGCCTTTCTACAAAAGTTTGAGACTGTAACTCTAATAGTTGTAGTTCCTGCCTTGTGGAATCAATAGATTGCTCGAGACCTTGTGCCCGATTACGAAACATTAGTTTGCTACTTTCAAGGCGGGAAGTAAGACGCTTCTTTTGGCTCTCTAACTCATCTAATTGCAAAGAATCTAGGTGCACACCATCGGAAGATACGCGGTCATCTTTTATTACAATTAGAGGCTGGTCCTTTTCTACGTAGTCGCCATCTTTAACTAAAATACTTTCTACAACGCCGTGTCTATTCGTGTATACCTTTATGGAGCCTTTTGCCGGTTCCAACCACCCAATGACAGTTTCTTTCTTTGCATAGCTACTTGAGGTTAACCAAACACCGGTAGCGAATACCCAAAGAAGTAGGGCTCCAAGTGCAAAGGTGTGGGATAACTTCGGGAGCAATAGAACGTCTCCATGAAGTCGGTCTATGTGTTTTTCAACAACTTGTTTGCGGAATAATTCGCTCACAAGGCCTCCAAATACATATCGCTAGGAGTGCAATTTTCAATAGGCATTGAAAAGAGATTCGAATATTCCGGCAAAGGGTTTAGATTCCAATTGAGCTGTAAATCTATGACTAAACAGTCATCTATGGTATTGTCAGAGGCAATAGATAAGTATGCTCACTGATGTGGTTCCGCGCTGCAGTACACCAAATAATAAGGCTGCGCATTCTACCGATGTTTTAAAAATTGTCCTGTCAGAAATAAGCTATCTATCCTGTAGGAAATTAGCCATAAATTCTGTACGAGATCGCCTACAAGATGGCATTTTGATTAAAAATAGGATTTGTCTGCTGCTATGTATCGACCTTCTACAAAGACATACTAATCTATAAGAAATATTCTTATTTTGTAGCATACCTATGCTTTGACTTTCGAAGAATCTGATAAATTTGATAGTGTGTAATTCAAAATACGTTGCTTGTATGCCTCAAAGTGTGTCTTGATTATTTTCCTTCGTGGCATTAGAACCTAAGTTTGATAAAACAAACTATCACCATAGCGTCAGATAGAATTGTGATAGTCTCAAGTTGCTAAATAATTGGTCGCTCCTCCATTGTAATATTATGAATCAGTAGACAGGGCTGGCATGCATAAGATCTATGAAAATGTTTATATAGGGAACTTTATTTACTTGCTTGGCGTATATTCAGAGAGGGTTAGGGCAAGAAGACTGACCTCCAATACTTCACAATTGGGTTTGAATGTATCGATAGGTTTATATCAACAGACACCTGCAGATCCAGTAATTGGTGATTTCTTTTCATGTATAGATGGAAGAAGCATCATAATAGAATTTAAGAAGGATAATGAGGGTGTTGACGAGAATGAGTTAGATAAACAGAAGTCAATTTATAACTATCTGATGAATAGTGAAGATACTGAACTTGTAAGAATATCCTACCTGTCCCATTTCATTGGCATTGGCGGCAACAGTGGCAGGGGCTGCATAGATATACAGTTTAGGCCATACGTAGAATATGAAAAAACCACCAAATCTATGTCATTACTTTCGTTTATCGAAGAATATTGCACTTCTGCTCGGCAAGCGAACCGTGAGAATCTATATATCGGATATAGTGGAAAACGTTTTTTGGAGTACCTTGAGATTCTTGCGTCATTTTACCAAGGTGATCGATCATTTAGTACGGGCGGGGTAATTGTCAATATATCTGCGGAAGACGAAATTAAGTGTCTTTCTGTCCCAGATATAAGGAGCCTTTTAGTAAGAATTGTCGAAATGAAGAACACTTCTAATCCAGCGCGTCAATCTAGCCTCTACCAATCATAGTCAGTAATGCGCCGCCTTTTTCGACCGATCTTTAGGCGATTCCTCGCAGGCTATAAAGTCATTTTGGCCGAGAGAATTTGCCTAACACGTACGGTCTGTCTGCTCTGGGGTTTTCCTTTGGTTTTGTCTACTTTATGTAGGGTGCCTTCTTCCGCAGATATAAGACGTGATCTGCATGGGTAGAATTCAGCCAACACAGAGCACAAGGCTTATAAGCGCCTGATTTGTTTATGTTTTCAGCTAAAGTGAGACAGAACGAAAGCCATTTCATTTAAAGTGAGATTGGAGTAGGCAGACGCAATCTCATTTTGATTGAAAAATGTATAGAAATCCGTAGGCCGAGTAGCAGAACGCCTGAATTGATACATTGTGAAAGCAAGAGACAAAAGTCGGAGGTCAAATCAATCTTGGATATTGTGGTACCCAAGATCGGCCGGATACTAAACGAGCTGAAGAGGTCACTTCATGCTAGGTCTTGAGACAAGGAATATTTCGAAAATTTCAGTAACTCCCGAAAGACTCTACCAACTGGCTTTCATTGTATTTACGGTGAGTATTGTTGTCGCCATTCTAATAGACAAAGCTCATTTTGGGAAAATAACTTGGGCTATGTACTTCGGGGCAATATTGGCGGGTCTTGGATTTTGCTGGGAGCTAGGAGGGCGACTTAGGAAACTATTGAAAAACTCCCTCTTTTTAACTGCATTGACTACATTATTTCTGGGTGCATTTACAACTACATTGGCGAATGTATACGCTGAGCATGTTATAAATACTGCCACCGGTCTAGATCCTAGTCTATTTCCTAATGGAAATAGACTGCTAACTATCTTTCTTATGCCAATTATATGGCTTTACTTTACTGCTATTGTTTTATCGATTTATTACATGATCTACATGCTCATATTTCCAGTCAGGAAACTGGTTAGCTATTTTAGTCGAATACTAATTCCTAGCGTCGTGAAAGAGGAGCCATCTGTAGATCTCGAAACGGCAAGAATACTAGGGGCGTTTGTAGTGTTAGTCCACGTTCTTATACTTATTGAGGCAGTACCAACATTCAAGAATAGTTTCCCGAAGGCGTTTATCAGCATCATTGTCGCAGCGAGCGATTACTATTCATATGGCCCGTGCCAAAATGTAACCCAGAACGAGCGGTACAAATTTATTGATAAAGAAACTATATCGGTAGCTAAACACTCGGGATCTGGTACATTCCTCAAGATGATAGAATTTGAAGATCGTCAATGTATAAAGTAGTAGCCAAGTGAATCGACCTGAAAAATTCTTCTTCCACTTTGGTCATTGTCGGCGAATTTATAAATTAGAATACAAAAGCAGGCTTAGTACCCAGTGTTATGCTGTGCTGTTGATCGGGTTAACTAGGATCTGACGGGACTGCCTAATACAAATTGCGCATTGAGCGTTCTAAGCAGTTCAAATGTTGTGATGTAATTAACATCGAAATGCCTGCATACATTGGGAATTCTTACCTTTTTACTATCGTCAGGTACAAGCACTTCGTGAGTGACGATAGTTGCACCAGTATTTGCGGCCTTGGCAATTAACCAAGGATCTGCGCCATTTAGAAAGTTGGCAATATTTCCTCGATCTTTGTTGGGCAGGTTTGCGACGTGTTGGGCAACGTCTTTCAGCTTTATTTGGGTATCTTTATCCGAAACATCCTGGAAATGATGCTTTCTTCTTTTTACCCACTCTGAAAGTTCATCACCAAATTGATGCAGTTCGTCATACACGCTAATAATACTGGCAAGAGATCCTTGCTGGTATTGTCGGTCAAGCCAATCCCAATAGGCTGGGCAGAAGCTCATATGATAGTGGAAATTTTTTGCTTGAATGTAGGTGTTTGCATCGAGCAAATACATTAAATATCCAGTTCCTTGGCGAATTTAGAGATATTGCTGGCCTTCATGCCTAGGAGTTGAGCTGCATCTCGTAATAATACTCGTCCGCTTAATGCTTCGCTCACCAACGCCTTAGAAAATCGCTCACTGAGCTGGCCTTTTTTAGTTAAGTAGTAGGTTGGGCCACCATCTGTGCGTTCTCTATTTTTATATTGTTCTTTTAAATCGTTGATATAACGCTGGTATAGTTGAAAAGACAATTTGCCCAAATCCAGTGCGCGGCGAGCTATTACCCATTTACTCACGTGAAAATGAGCTTCTAAAGCGGGAATATTGTCCTTCCAGTCATCACGTTCTTGCCATACTTGTTTAAACTCAGTTTCTGGTACTAGAAACTCACCAGCCACGGCATTGCACAACACTTCTTCTCTGCGTTGAGTTTGCGGGCTTGCATCAGATATACCACTTTCTCCAATCCAAATGTGTGCAAGTTCATGAATCAAGGTGAATAATCGGGCGCTAGGTGCATCGGCTTGATTAATAAAAATAACAGGAGCAACGGGGTCGAAGATGGCGAAGCCTCTAAACTCTGCAACAGACAATGGTCGTGTATGGTGTCCCATATCGCCTTGTCGCATTACCAATATGCCCGCCTCTTCGATTCTTTGTACCAGCATTCGGAAGTACTCGTCCCAATAGCCTCGTTCAGGATGTGGACCAACTCTCAATACGTGCCTCATATGCTCAACAACTTCAGTCACAGAGCTATCAACGTTGAATAGTCCAATATGCGGGTTGTTGCCAATGCCTTGATCTTGCAAGTACTCTAGAAACCACTGTTTCCGTTGCAAAACTACTTGCACCACATCAATCAATTCAGCACTTGGACGATGGGGCTGCTGGCTGCCAATCGTTCTCAAATCTGGCAGCGGAAGAGCTTCTTCTGGTGGCGCATTTAAGAACAGGTAACCAAACGGGATATGTGTTTTAGATGCAAAATTCTGCGCTTGTTTAAAGGTGGGAGGCTTATCGCCATTCTCCCACGCTTCTAACTTGTTCTCGGGCACGTGGAGCTTCTTTGCTAACGCATCCAAGCTTAGCCGAGCACGTTCCCGTGCCCAGCTAAGGATGTCTGGGTTAATGTTAGCGTACGCTGTGGCCACGTTTGTTTCCGAATAGTCTATTGATAACTTTAGTTTAGCTGCTGGGACTACTAACCATCTGTCTAGTCTGGTGTTTCAGAATAGTTCCTTCTAACAGCAGTTTGACGGCTTTTTATCATTATCACGCAGTATTGTCGAATCTCCCTTATTATCAGTGTAATAAAAGTGAAAAGGGAATGGATCGGAGGGCGACCCCTTGCGGGATTGACAACCTCAGAATGACATAACTCATTGAATTATCCTTACAATTCAATGAGTTATGTTTATAGTCGGGATGAGATATGTCCGGTACTATGCCATGTTCCGAGTGCATTGACGTGATAGGCTAAATATACAATGGGCAGTTACGCTCGGATTTGGCCAATCAAGGATGAAATCTTGGCTTGTTCTTAGCTTAACCCGCCCAAAACACTCTTCTTAATAGGCGGTAGCTTTACTATACAGGTCAAGCTTCCGGACGCTTATGGAGGTTTGTCATTGACAAATCCAACCTTAGTTTGGAAATTATGCTGCGATTTGGAGTAGAGTCATAACTGCCAGCAATAGTCTGTACGATGGCACCTAGTGGAGTGGTTGCTCGAGATTTTTAAAATGTTCTTTTAAATTCAATGCCTTAGTGGTGTTAAGTAAATATTCTGAACGTGGTTTGGTTTCCGAGAAAGCAAGCCGAGTCTGCTAAATAAACTGTTAAGTGATTTTCCCAACAAGGATGCGAGATTGAGGAAGTTCGAATACGACAATACGGTTTCTCAGCAAAATGAGGTGTTGGAATACATATCCACCCTAAGTTTGTCTGAAACCTCAAAAGAGGAAGTCATTAGACTTTCGCCTCTTTTAAATAAATACATTCCCAAAGGCTCAAACACAACTTCGCCAATCTTTGTTAGGTGGCAAACTGCTAGGAATCACCTAGACTCGCTGGCCAATCAACTCGGAATTGGAGCCTTTAAGTTTTCACTATTTACTCACCCAATATCCGCCAGTGTGATTGCTGGGCTCATAGTTGCTCTTATTACATTATTTGTGTTCCAACCCTGGAAGGATTCAGAAGTCACACCGCCCAAGACAGAAGTGGAGCAAAAAGAAGAATCAAGTCCAGTAGTAAACCCATCACTTAACAAGTCAAGCAACGCGGATGACGAAAAGGCCGCCAACGATTCTTGAAGCGTTAACGGGCAGGAGAAAGTAAGTGGCAGCAGGAGATAAAGAGAGTTTCGTCCGGTGGCAAGGCATTACGCGAGATTATTTTTCCTCCGTTTCTAATCTTGTGCTTGGGCTATCTACAGGCCTTCTAGCTTTTCTAGTTTCTGGTTTGGTTTCCGCCAAGCCTTCTAGCGTTTGGCTACCTATTTTTGCTGCATGCTCAATAGTCTTACTCGCAGTTTCCATTTGTCTAGCTGTTTGGTGTGCCATCAATCGCCTTCGGGATTTTCGTGCTACCACACAGATTGCGCGTTCCCGCTACAAAGATGAGCCGGTCAGTTCTAATGACAGGCAAGAAACTAAGGCCCTGGGAGACCTATCGTGGTGTCTATTTTGGTGGCAGCTAGTTCTGTTTGGCATAGGCGCAAGCGGGGCAGCCATTACGGTTATTGTGCAAATGTGGTCATAGCCATTGCCCATTAACAAGTGACTACGGTCTGGGTCGCACTGTCAGAAGGCTTCTAAGTGCCTGATTTTCAGGGGTTTTCAACTAAAATGAGATTGTACGTACGCCATACCATCTAAAGTGAGATTAGAGGAGTTTGGAAAAATCTCATTTTGGCTGAAAAATGCTTAAAAATCAGATAGCTAATGATTTCAACGAAACTGAGATTCGACAACCGTATTGATTAGTAGCAGTAAGAAAAAAGCCGGCAATAGCCGGCTTTTTTCTTTGAAATCAATAGGTTATATAGTTACTCGCCGTCCAATTGAGTGGCAATCCACTGCCTGGCTTCCTCGGTGGCGGCTTTGCTGTTTTTCTCGGTTGTGGCGATGGCCGGTCCCACGGTGAGGGTAATCAAGCCGGGCTTTTTAAGCCACTGGTGAGCGGGCCAACAGCGGCCTGCGTTATGTGCCACGGGTATGATGTTGTAGGACCCGGCGCAGGCAATATCGGCTCCGGAGCGGGCAAAACTACCCAGTTGCCCGGGTGCTTTGCGGGTGCCCTCCGGAAATATCAGTACGTGATTACCGGCGTCTAATCGGGCCAGGCCATCGCGTTTCACAGCCTTTAGCGCCTCGCGCGGATTGCTGCGGTCGATGGCGATGGGCTCCATGGCTCTGAGCCCCCAGCCGAAAATTGGAAGATTTAGCAGTTCTTTTTTAAGGACAGTGGAGGCCGGTTGAAAAAGGTACTGCAGCACCAGGGTTTCCCATGCGGACTGGTGATTGGCGAGTATGACACTGGGTGCTTGAGGCAGGTTTTCTAGCCCCCGCAGCTCGTAACGCACACCGCAAACTACCTTTAGCCACCACACCACAAACCGGTTCCACAGCGTGACAAAGCGCGAGCGGGTGCGAAAACTGGTCACCGGCCAGAGTAGGAGTCCTCCCAACCCAAACACCGGTAGCGATAACCAGTAACCCAGGTAAAACACCACATTGCGTAATATGAGCATGATCATCCGTAAATCGATTTAATATGGGTAAGCGCCGCGAGCAACGAATCAAATACCGGGGTGGCCTGCAAGGCAGGGTGATCGGCTAAGAGCGCTTCGGACTTGGACCCCTTACCAGTGCGCACCAGTAAGGGCTGGCAACCTTTACTTAGGCCGGCTTCGAGATCGCGCAAGCTATCGCCCACCAGTGGTACACCTTGGGCACTGGTATCAAACTCTGCCTCAATGGCATCGATCAGCCCAGCCTTAGGTTTGCGACAATTACAACCGTCCTCCGGCCCGTGTGGACAATAAAAAACGGCCGCCACGGAACCGCCCTGTGCTTCTACTAGCTGTGCAAGTTTGGCGTGCATGGCTTCCAGGTCATCTAAATCAAATAACCCGCGCGCTAAGCCGGATTGATTGGTGGCGACCACCACAGTAAAACCCTGCTGGCTCAGCTCTGCTATGGCTTCAATGCTGCCGGGAATTGGAATCCACTCGTCGGCATTTTTCACAAAGGCATCGGAGTCAACATTGATGACGCCGTCGCGATCGAGAATTACCAATTTCAAGCCCTGGGCTTCCATAAATGTCCTTAGGCCTTGGCGGGCACTAGCAATGAAATGTCTGCAACTTCCAAAAACAAAGCGCGCAATTGTTGCAATAGCGCCAATCGGTTATTGCGCACGTCTGTGTCATCAGCCATTACCATCACCTTGTCAAAAAAGGCGTCGACGCTGTCTTGCAAGCTAGCCAAGCTGGTCAGTGTCTCTGTGTATTGACTGGCGGCGAGCAGGGGCGCTGTTTGGGCT
Organism: Simiduia sp.; assembly: GCF_058345725.1. Taxonomy (NCBI): domain Bacteria; kingdom Pseudomonadati; phylum Pseudomonadota; class Gammaproteobacteria; order Cellvibrionales; family Cellvibrionaceae; genus Simiduia; species Simiduia sp. The sequence continues at coordinate 86,428 of NZ_JBTUOC010000041.1, forward strand.
TGCTGCGCCTTAAGGGCTTGGGCTAGGGCCTGTTCCGCTGGCTCTTGCAGCAGTGCTTCGTCGACTTGATTGCCAGGTTGTCGATCGAGCTTAGCCAGAATATTGGCCACTCGTTTGTTAGCGGCGGCCAGCGCCTGAGCGGCCGGCAGTTGGCTAAAGGCTTGGACGGCTTTCACCCGGTTGTCTATATCCAACGGTTGGCTGAGAGATTTTGCACTCACCGCCATAAACACCTCGGGCGCTATGCTGGCATCTTCATACCAGGCCCGGAATCGATCGAGCATGTACTGCAAAACGGTATCGGCGAGCGCGGGTGCGTGTAACTGGGCGTGTTGAGCAATGGCGCTATCGAGCAGTTCGCGCAAATCCAGCGGCAATTTTTTTTCAACCAGCAGGCGCAACACGCCTAGACTGGCGCGACGCAAGGCAAAGGGGTCTTTTGAGCCGGTGGGGTGTTGGCCGATACCGAAAATACCCGTCAGGGTATCCAGCCGATCTGCCAAAGCCAAAATGGTACCGGTTTGAGTTTCGGGCAATTGGTCGCCGGCAAAGCGGGGCAAATATTGCTCATTGAGCGCCTTGGCCACTTCCAAATCTTCGCCGTCGTTCAGTGCATAGTAATAGCCGGCAACACCTTGCATGGTGTCGAATTCACCGACTATGTTGGTGACCAGATCGCTCTTACACAGACTACCCGCGCGGACTGCATGCTGCTCGTTAGCGCCTAATTTTTGCGCGATCGTCTTGGCCAGCTGGGCTACGCGCTCGGTCTTGTCGAACAAGGTTCCGAGCTGTGCCTGAAAGACGATAGTCTTGAGGCGCTCGCGCTGGTCGCCAAGCGTGGTTTTTTTATCGGTTTCAAAAAAGAAGGCGGCGTCGGACAAACGCGGACGAATTACCCGCTCGTTTCCATCGATAACCTGCGCCGGATCGCGGCTCTCTAGGTTAGCCACGGTAATGAAATGGGGCATTAGTTTGCCGTCGTCATCCAGCAGGTGGAAATATTTTTGGTGTTCGCCCATGGAGGAAATCAGTGCTTCGGCGGGCACATCCAAAAAGCGCTGTTCAAAGTTTCCGGCAAGTGCCACCGGCCACTCCACCAGAGCGGTGACTTCGTCGAGCAGCGCGGGTTCCATTTGAGCATGCCCGCCCAGATCGGCGGCACACTGGTTAACCTGCGCCACGATCTTTTGTTGCCGCGCATCGTAGTCGGCCAGTACGTAGGCGTTTTCTAGCGCGCGTGCATAGTCGTCTGCGTGCGCCAGGCTAATCGATTCGTTGTGATGAAACCTGTGCCCGCGACTTAGGCGATCAGCTGTTAAGCCCATCACCTGACCAGGTACGACGGTGTCGCCATACAGCATGACCAACCAATGTACGGGGCGCACAAATTCTTCGCGTTTTGCACCCCAGCGCATGCGCTTAGGAATAGGTAGATCGGCCAAAGCCTGTGCAACGATGCCGGGCAATAGCGCCGCAACAGATTCGCCGCCCTGGGTAACTTGCGCAAAAAGTTTATCGATTTTGCCGTCGTGTTTAACGGTGAGTGACTCCACCGCGACGCCGTTCTTCTCTGCAAATGCGAGACCGGCTTTAGTGGGCTTGCCGTCTTTATCGAAGGCAATATGGGCTGGCGGCCCCCACATCTCGGCCTCGGTAACCGGCGTGGCGTCGGGCAGCGCGGCAATGCTAATGGCCAAGCGGCGCGGCGCGGCGTAGGATTTTGCGTCGCCAAAGGCCAAGCCTTTTTGTCCCAAGTTGTTCAAGATACTTTGGCTAAATGCCTGCGAAAGTTGTTTCAGCGCTTTGGGTGGCAACTCTTCGGTGCCCACCTCAATTAACAGAGTGGCTTGTGTCATTTTGAATCTCCGGAGGCGGCTAACACTTCATCGCGCAGGGCCGGTTCAGCCAGTGGGAAGCCGAGTTTTTTGCGGGCGTCAAAATACGCCTGTGCCACGGCGCGGGCCAGGGTGCGCACGCGCAAAATAAACCGTTGCCGCTCGGTGACGGAAATAGCGTGGCGCGCGTCTAACAGGTTGAACGCGTGTGAGGCCTTCATAACCATTTCATAGGCAGGCAGTGGTAGTCCATGTTCAATAAGACGCTCGCTCTCGCGCTCGTAGGTGTCGAAGCTTTGAAACAAAAATTCCACATTGGCCTGTTCAAAATTAAAGTGCGACATCTCTACTTCATTTTGATGAAACACATCGCCGTAGGTGACTTTGTTGCCGTCGGGGCCAACGGTCCAAACTAAGTCGTAAATTGAATCCACACCCTGCAGATACATGGCAATGCGCTCGATACCGTAGGTAATTTCGCCCGTAACCGGATAGCACTCAAGGCCACCCACCTGTTGAAAATAGGTAAACTGCGTCACTTCCATTCCATTGAGCCACACTTCCCAGCCCAAGCCCCAAGCACCCAGTGTGGGCGATTCCCAGTTGTCTTCCACAAAGCGAATATCGTGCATGGTGGTGTCCAGGCCCAGGTGCTTTAAAGAGCCCAGGTACAGTTCCTGAATATTATCGGGTGAAGGCTTCATCACCACTTGGAACTGGTAGTAGTGCTGCAGGCGATTGGGGTTTTCCCCGTAGCGGCCGTCGGTGGGGCGCCGGCAGGGCTGCACATAAGCGCTGTTCCAGGTTTCGGGGCCGATGGCGCGCAAGAAAGTGGCGGGGTGAAAGGTACCGGCACCCACTTCCATATCCAGTGGTTGAAGAATCACACAGCCTTGTTCGGCCCAGTATTGTTGCAGAGCCAAAATCAGACCCTGAAAGGTGCTCACATCGGGAGCGCCCGCCTTGGAATTAGACACTTTGCCTCCGGGCAATCGCGTTCAGAATGGGGAAAGGGCCGAATTATAGCGGGGCGGGCCTATGGGTGTAAGTGCAGACTTTGGCCGTAGCGGCCTTTTTGGGGTAATCTCGCGCCCTTGAGAGACTATTACCGGCCCTTTGCCCATGTCAGTGAGTCAAACCGCGCCCGCGCTGCCCATAAAAAGTCGTCTATTGCATGCTGCGCTGCGGGTGATCGCCTGTGTACCGAAACCTGTGAGTTGGCGACTGGCACGCGGCCTGAGTGCGGTGTTACAGACCATAGGTGCGCGCAGTGCCCGAGTCACTGCGGAAAACATCGGGTTGTGTTTTCCACAGTTGTCCGCTCAACAGCAGGCTCTATTGACCGCCGAGAGCCTGCACCACACTGCGTACTTGCTGTTTGAGTCCAGCCGTGTGTGGACTTGGCCCTGGCAGCGCTTAGAGCCGCTGTTAACGGTTGCGCCGGCGGCTAAAGCGCGCTTACAGGCGGCCCTGGCAGGAGGAAAGGGTGTCGTAATTCTCGCGCCACATTTAGGTAACTGGGAATTACTGGGTCGCTATCTGCAGCAAATAGACGACTTGAAAGTACTCTACCACCCAGGTCAATCGCCGGCCTTTGATCAACTGATCTTGCACTACCGCCAAGTGGACGGTACCGCGGTACTGCCGACCAATCGGCAAGGTGTGATGGGTCTGTTCAAATGGCTCAAGCGCGGTGGTCTGACGGGCATATTGCCCGATCAGGTGCCTGGGCGCGACAGTGGGGGCAATTTTGCGCCTTTCTTTGGCGTGGAAGCCATGACCATGACGCTGGTGCACAACCTGATTCAACGCACCGGTTGTGAAGTTTTGGCTGGCGCCTGCCTGCGCACGGATACGGGTTTTGAATTGGTATTGGACGCGCCCAATCCTGCAATCTACAGCGACGACGAGCGCGAGTCGCTGACGGGTCTGAACGCCAGCATAGAGCGGCTGGTGGCCAAGGCACCGGCGCAATACCAGTGGGAGTACAAGCGCTTTCGCCGGGTTCTACCCGGTGAACCGCGCCGCTACAACTTTAACAAGCGCGCGTAAACCTGCGCTCGTTGTCGCAACGGGGCGCGAGAATAAGGCATGTTTATCGCCGCCAAAACATGGGCGTGAAGAGTACCAGCAAGGTAAAGACTTCGAGTCGGCCCAGCAGCATGGCAAAGCATAGAATCCACTTGGCGGGATCATTGATATTGCCGTAGTGCGCGGCCACATCGCCCATACCTGGTCCCAGATTATTAATACTGGCGCCCACGGCGGAAAAGCTGGTAACAAAATCCAAACCGGTGGCTAGCAACATTAAAAACATTACCATAAAGCTGATGATATAAACGGCAAAGAATCCCCATACAGCTTCTACTACGCGGTCCGGCACCGATTTTTTTCCTACTTTAATAGGGATGATGGCGCTGGGGTGAATTAACCGTTTAATTTCCCGATAGCCTTGCTTGCAGATAAGCATCACCCGCATCACTTTCATCCCGCCGGCAGTGGAGCCACCACAGCCGCCCATAAACGCAAATAAAAACAGCATAAAGGGTAAAAAAGTGGGCCAGGAGCTAAAGTCCGCTGTGCCAAAACCGGTGGTGGTTAATACCGATACAAATTCAAAACTGCCGTGCATTAAACTATCAAAAGCACTGTAAGTCCCGGTGCTGTAGAGATAACCAATAGTGATCACGGCTCCCACCAACACCCAGGCACTGTAAAACCGGCACTCTGGGTCGTTAAAGTATTGGCGCAAGCTGTGTTCGCGCCAACCAAAAAAGTGCAGCGCAAAATTAATGCCGGAAAAAAACATAAAGAAGGTACATATACCCATGATGGCCGGGCTATTAAAGTAGCCAATGCTGGCGTCGTGGGTAGAAAAACCGCCAATGGCCACCGTGGAAAAGGCGTGACACACAGCATCGAATTCGCTCATGCCGCCCAGTCGATAGGCCAGGGCACACAAGAGCGTGAGCGCCACGTACATAAAAAACAGGGCTTTGGCGGTCTCGGTAATACGCGGCGTTAATTTACTGTCTTTAACGGGCCCGGGTGTTTCAGCGCGATACAACTGCATGCCGCCAATGCCCAACATGGGCAGAATGGCTACGGCGATCACGATGATACCGATACCGCCCAGCCACTGCAGTTGTTGGCGGTAATAGAGAATGGATTTGGGCAGAAAATCGAGGCCGGTAAAGACCGTGGCGCCGGTGGTAGTTAAACCCGAAATGGACTCGAAGAGTGCATCGGTAAATGAGGCGTCTAACTCGGCGCTGATGTAAAAGGGCAGTGAACCAAAAAGTCCCAGCACCGACCAGAACAGCGCGGTAATTAAAAAACCGTCGCGCGTTTGCAGATCGTGGCGTGCGCGGTAGACGGGCAACCAAATACCCAGACCGGTAACAAAGGTAATGCCAAAGGCAAACAAAAATGCGTGATGGTGATCGTCGCCGTACCAGAGTGACATGGCCAACGGCGGGAGCAAGGTCAAGCTGAAAATCATCAGCAAAACACCCAGTACCCGGAAGATCACAGAAAAATGCATAGCTGCGTCCGATTAAAAAAAGGAAAAGCCCACCTGGAATAAACGCTCAACATCTTTGGTGTATTTTTTATTCACCAAAAACACTATGACGTGATCGCCGGTTCTTACGACTACGTCGTCGTGGGCAATGATCACTTCACTGCCAGTGTCGTGCTCGCGCACAATGGCACCAATACTGGCACCTTCGGGCAGGTCTATATCCTCAATGGCACGGCCCACCACGCGCGAGGTTTTGCTGTCGCCGTGGGCGATGACTTCAATGGCCTCTGCTGCACCCCGGCGCAGGGAGTGTACATTGACCATGTCGCCGCGTCGCACGTGGGTCAGTAAACTGCCAATGGTGGTGGTTTGCGGACTGATTGCGATATCGATCTCGCCGCCTTGCACTAAATCCACGTAGGCGGCGTTGTTGATCAGCGCCATCACCTTGCGCGCGCCCAGGCGCTTGGCCAGCATAGACGACATTATGTTGGCTTCGTCATCGTTGGTTAGGGCCAAGAAAACATCGGTGTCTTCGATGTTTTCCTCCAGTAGTAGATCCTGGTCGGATGCGCTGCCAAGTAGGACGATGGTGTCTTGCAATTCTTCCGACAGGGTGTTGCAGCGGCTTTCGTTAAATTCGATGATCTTTACCGAATAGCGTTTTTCCAGCTGCTGCGCCAGGCGCGAGCCAATGTTGCCGCCACCGGCGATAATGATGCGCTTGTAGGAGCTCTCCAATCGTCGCAATTCGCTCATCACCGCGCGAATATCGGCCTTGGCGGCGATAAAAAAGACTTCGTCGTCTGCCTCAATAACCGACGATCCCTCGGGCATAATGGCTTTGCCCCGCCGATAGATGGCGGCCACTCGGGTGTCCACAGAAGGCATGTGCTGGCGTAGATAGCGCAACTCCTGGCCTACCAAAGGTCCGCCGTAATAAGCTCGCACCGCCACCAATTGCACGCGCCCTTCGGCAAAGTCCACCACTTGCAGTGCGCCCGGATGTTCGATGAGTCGATAGATGTAATCAGACACTAGACGTTCGGGGCTGATCAGTACATCGATGGGGATCACTTCATTGGAAAAGAGATTACCCTGGGACAGATAGGCCTGTGAGCGAACGCGGGCGATTTTGGTAGGCGTTCGAAACAGACTGTGCGCCACCTGGCAGGCAATCATATTGATTTCGTCGTTACTGGTGACGGCCACCAGCATGTCGGCGTCTTCAATCCCGGCGTTGATCAATACGTCTGGGTGCGAGGCGCTACCGGTGACCACACCAATGTCGATGCGGTCACGCAAATCGTCAAGCAGCGCCGGGTTGGTATCTACTACCGTAATATCGTTGGATTCGCTAGCCAGGTTTACGGCCAGCGTGCCGCCCACCTGTCCGGCGCCAAGAATAATAATTTTCATGGACGCTTGATCCTTATGTCCGTTTCTGAATCAGACAATAGTAGAAGCCATCGCTATTGTACGGTCCCGGTAACAATTGCCGACCGGCGGGCTGAGCTATGCCCCAGTCTGCGTCTATGGGTTGTTCTATTGCATCCGCTGCCTGGGTTAAAAATGCTTCCATTACCTGCGTATTTTCCTGTGGCATGACAGAACAGGTGGCGTAGAGCAGGTAACCGCCGGGTTTCAACAGTGGCCATACGGCGGTCAGTATGTGCATTTGCAGGGCCGCCAGCTTATCAATATCCGCGGGCTTGCGCAGTAGCTTGATGTCAGGGTGGCGGCGGATCACACCGGTGGCTGAACAGGGCGCGTCGAGTAAAATTGCATCGAAGGGGTGTTTATCCCACCAATCTTCAGGCTGGCCGGCATCGCCGCACACCAGCTGTGCACTTGCGCCGGCGCGTGCCAGGTTTTCTTCGACGCGCGTTAAGCGTGTGGCATCGCTGTCGAGCGCTAGCATTTTAAGGTCGGGCGTTGCTTGCAACAGGTGCAAGGTTTTGCCACCGGGGGCACAGCAGCAATCCAAAACACGCTGGCCTGGCTTTAATGGCAATAGTTGACCGGCTAATTGCGCCGCTTCATCCTGTACACTCAATTGCCCGCTACTAAAGCCCGGCAACAGCGAGACGTCGATCGGCACATCCAGCACCAGGCTGCGCGCCGCCAATTTACCCTGTTGCGCCTGAATATTCTGCGCCGCCAGTGTCGTTTGGCAGTGGCTCATGTCCACATCGGGGCCAACCCGCAGCGCCAGTGGCGGGTGTTGGTTGTTAGCGATTTCTATGGCCTCGGCGTGCTCGGGCCAGTGACTCATTAACGCATTGTGAATCCACTTCGGATGGCTGTGTTGGGCACCGGGCAGGCTATTGGCATCGGCAAGTAACTGGCTGCGGTTGCGCTGAAAGTTACGCAAAACGCCGTTGACCAGTTTGGTGGCCCAGCCTTTGCCCAAAGCCCGGCAGGCCTCGACTGTGTCGGATAGCGCAGCGTGATCGGGTACTCGCAGGTGTTCCAGTTGATAGATGCCAAGTATCAGTAACGCCAGCAGATCGGCGTCTTTGGGCTTAAAGGCTTTGCTGAGCAGGTGTTGGACCACAGGATTGTAGCGGTGAAACCAGCGGCAGCCGCCGTAGCACAACTCAGACACCAACCCTACGTCGCGAGTTGCACAGCGCTCGAGAACCGGCGGTAACACCGAAGCCAGCGACTTGCCGCGATTGAGTACCTCGGCTAGAGCTTGCGCGGCCAGCGCGCGGCTATTCATCCGATAGTCCAAACATCAGACCGGGGCTAAATTTATCGCGGTAGCCCGCCAATACCTCGCTCGCGGGCAGCATTTTCTTGCCCGGTAATTGCAGCGTGAGCAGATCCAGCGCGCCATTGCCACAGGCTACGCGCAGTGCCTGTTGGTTGTTTGGAAGCTGTGCGATTTCAAGCAGTGTGCCGGGTTGCGCACTGTGTGCACAATCGACCGCGTTGGCCGACCACACCCGCAGGCGCTCATTCCCGACCGTAGTAAAGGCCACGGGAAAGGGGTTAAAGGCCTGTACACGTCGGGCAATCTGGTGGGCTGGTGCCGACCATTGAATGCGCGCTTCTTCCTTAGACAATTTATGGGCATAGGTGGCCAGCGCATTATCTTGTTGTATAGGTTGTGCGCGGTCTGTGGCCAGTAAATCCACAGCCTCTACCAATGCGGGCCGTCCCAGTGCGATAAGTTTGTCGTGTAAACTGGCGGCCGTCTCGTTCGACGCGATAGGGCACCGAGTAATGGTTAACATATTGCCCGTATCCAGACCGGCATCCATCTGCATGATCGTGATGCCAGTTTCAGTATCACCCGCCTCAATACAGCGCTGAATTGGGGCGGCACCCCGCCAGCGCGGCAGCAGCGATGCGTGCACGTTGATACACCCCAGGCGCGGCAAATCCAAGACCGCTTGCGGCAACAGCAACCCATAGGCTACCACCACCATAAGATCTGCCTGGTATTGTGCCACCAGCGCTTGATCCTCGGCCGACTTCAGGCGCTCGGGTTGGTGTACCGGCAATTGGTGTTCCAGCGCTAATGCCTTGACGGGACTGGCTTGCAGTTTTTTCCCCCGTCCTGCTGGGCGGTCAGGCTGGGTAAATACAGCCACAATCTGGTGTTGGGAGTCGAGTAGGGCGGCTAGGTGCTCGGCCGCAAATTCGGGGGTACCGGCAAAGATAATGCGCAGGGCGCTCATGAAACGGGGCTCTCAGTCTGGGAGGATGGCGGGCGCTTAGGCCCGCTGTCGGTGCTGTTTTTCCAATTTTTTGCGAATGCGATCGCGCTTTAAATTGGAGATGTGATCCACAAAAAGCTTGCCATTCAAGTGGTCCAGCTCGTGTTGAATGCAGGTGGCCAACAGACCCTCTGGCTTCATTTCAAAGCTGTTACCGTCGCGATCGAGGGCAGTTACGCGAATATGCGCGGGCCTTTCAACGGTTTCGTAAAAACCGGGCACCGATAAACAGCCTTCGTCGTAAGTGTCTTTCTCGGCGTCCAGCACCTCGACTTCGGGGTTGATAAAGACCATCGGCGATTGCTGGTCTTCGCTGATATCAATCACCACTATGCGCTGGTGCACGTTCACCTGTGTCGCCGCCAGGCCGATGCCCGGGCAGGCGTACATGGTTTCGAACATGTCATCGATTAACTGGCGCGTGGCATCCGTGACTTCGGTGACGGTTTCGGCCACGGTGCGCAACCGTGGATCGGGGAATTCTAATATCTCGAGTTTAGCCATAAACGGTGTGACAAACTTCTAGTAAAAAGGCAACAGTCGCTGCTAACATTATGATCAGACAGCATTTAAGCCGAAATTAACCCACCCTGCAGGTATTTGGCAGAGGCAAAATGCAAACCGTTGTAGTCTTTTGGCAACGGTGGCACATTGTCTCCCAGACAGTGGCGGAATGACAGTCGCAAGGCGACCGGTTATGTTGCGCTATTATAACGTCTAAATTCTCCTCTGAGGCCTGCATCTAACCGGTGGCCGCGAGAAACAGGATTGGTTTCTATGAAAAAGCTATTATTGGGTTTGGCCGCATCCTTGGTGTTATGCACCACGGCGTTTGGCGAAGACGTTCAAATTCGCAGTGACAGGCCCGACACCTACCGCGTTACCGAAGGCGACACACTGTGGGATATCTCCGGTAAATTTCTGGAAAACCCCTGGCAGTGGCCCGAAATATGGCAGGTAAATCCTCAGATTCACGACCCGCACCTTATTTATCCCGGCGATATTGTCTCGCTGGTGTATCTGGATGGTAAACCCCGGCTTGAAATTGAGCGCGGCAAGCCCGCCACCAAATTGTCGCCTGGCACGGAAAAGTTGTCGCCCAAAATTCGCTATCAGCCTGTAGCAGCTGCGATCCCAGCCATTCCCTTAGATGCCATCAACAGCTTTTTGACCGGTTCGCGCATCGTCATGCCCGACGTCTACAACAATGCACCCTATGTATTGGCGGGTGAAGACGGTCGCCTAATCAGCGGTGCCGGCGATCATTTGTACGCGCGTGGTGAAATAGACCCGAATGTGCCCGTTTACGGCATTTACCGCAAAGGTAAAAGCTTCGCAGACCCTGAAACCGGGGAGTTTCTGGGCTACCAGGCGCTGGACGTGGGCGCTGTGCGCGTGGCAGCCATTGAAGGCGATATCGCCACCATGGATGTGACTCGCACTACCCAAGAGATTTTGATCGAAGACCGATTGTTGCCCAGCGCTGACCGAGCGGTAGCGAGCACCTTTTATCCCAAGGCACCCGAGCAGGATATCAATGGCGTCATTATGACCGTTGAAGGTGGTGTAACTCAGGTTGGCCGCATGAACGTTGTGGCGATCAATAAAGGCGAGCGCGACGCACTGGCGGCCGGCGATATTCTGGCGATTATGAAATCGGGCCCTGTGGTGCAAGATCGTGTCACCGGCAAGCCGGTAAAACTGCCGGATGAACGCGCTGGTTTATTGATGGTATTCCGCACCTTTGAGAAGATGAGCTACGGCATCGTACTGGATGCCACCCGGCCGTTAGCTATCAATGACAGGGTAATTAACCCCTGACAGTAAGCCGGCCATGGGCCGGCTTTTTTGTGGCCTAAATGCATCGACCGGCCTGACAAAATCTTCTGGTTGTGAGTGCTTACAAACTCGGCGTAACGGGTAGGTCGCACTCAAGCAGGAGCGATTTTACCATCGACAAATGTTCAAGGAAGAACGCAGCATGTCCGTTACCGAACGCGAATTACTGATCGCGCTACACCATATTCCCGGCATTGGCCCTCGCAAATGGGTCCAGTTGCGTACTCATTTCACACAGGTGACCGCATTGCTGGCGCAGGCGCCCGCCGAGCGCGCGCGTTGGTTGGGTGCCTCTGGCGCGGCACTACTAGAAGACTGGCTTGCGGAGCGGCCAGGCAATTGGCTGGGCGAGCGACTGGCGCACCTGGAGGCCTGGCTAGAACAACCAGAACACGGCCTGATCACCTGCTTGGATGAAGATTACCCAAACCTGTTAAGGGAGGCTGGCGGCCCACTCCTATTGCACCTTTGGGGCAATGGTGGGCTGCTAAATCTACCGCAAGTGGCCGTTGTTGGATCGCGCAAACCCACGGCGGCGGGGCGCAAGACGACCGACTGGTTTTGTAGGGTCCTTGCCGGCGGTGGGTTTACCATTACCAGTGGCCTGGCGTTGGGGGTCGACGGCGTCGCTCACGAAGCCGCGCTGGCTGCTGAGGGCTATACCTTGGCGGTACTGGGCTGTGGGTTGGATCAGGTCTATCCGGCGGCGCATCGGTCATTGGCGCAACGCATTGTCGCTGCAGGTGGCCTGGTGGTTTCAGAGTTTGCGTTGCCAGTGCGGCCAGAACCGGGCCACTTTCCGCGCCGCAACCGTATTATCAGTGGTTTAAGTTTGGGGACGCTGGTGGTAGAGGCGGCCTTGAAAAGCGGCTCTTTGATCACGGCTCGCTACGCGTTGGAGCAAAATCGCGAGGTATTTGCAGTCCCCGGTTCTATCTTTAGTCCCGTGAGCGAGGGTTGCCATTGGCTCATTCGCGAGGGCGCGACACTGGTGTGTCACCCCGAGCAACTGGCCAGCCACCTGACCGACAGCTTGCCGCTGCTTGCACCCAGTGTACCGCAAGTGAGCGTAAACTTACCTGAAGACCCTCAGCAACGGGACCTACTTGCGCTCTTGGGGCACGAGCGGGTGGATTTTGAAGCGCTGCTTGAAGCCAGTGGCTTGAGTGTTGCCCAATTGCACCGGCTGTTGGCGGCTTTGGAATTAGAGGGCTCGATTGTGTCTTCTGAAATGGGCTACGAGCGACGGCTTTGATCTGGGTCAATTGCCTCGGGTGCAGGCAAGTGTGACAATGCGCCCCGCAAAATTCACGAGAAAGGCTTATCCATGTCCAACAATTGGCTTGAGCACCCCGCTGTTCTAGCGGCTGTGTCGGCATTGAAGGCGGGGGGGGTGATTGCCTACCCCACAGAGGGGGTCTGGGGGTTGGGCTGCTTACCCGACAACGAAGACGCCGTTCACAAGGTGCTGGCGCTTAAAGGTCGACCAGTGGAAAAAGGCCTGATACTGGTAGCGGCAGAGCTGAATCAGGTTACACCCATGCTCGATACGCTCAACAGCGATCAGTTAGCAGTGCTGCAGACCAGCTGGCCCGGCCCTAACACCTGGCTGGTACCGCACGCCAACAAGGTGCCGCGCTGGATCACCGGCGCCCACGACAAGGTGGCCCTGCGTGTTAGCGACCACCCGGTGGTACAGGCGTTGTCTGCGCTGGCAGATTCGCCTTTGGTGTCCACCTCGGCCAATCCACAGGGTATGCCGGCGGCTATGACAGAGGCCGAAGTAATGACTTACTTCGCTGGTCAGCTCGATGCGGTGGCACCTGGAGAAGTTGGCGCGCGCGGTCGGCCATCGGTTATCCGCGACCTCATCACGGGCGCAGAAATCCGGCCGTAACATTCACACTGTGACTTCGAATCTATAAGGAAGACTATGTCCGCCATCGATAAAGACGCCGTGAAAGCGTATTTGCTAGTGCTGCAAGACACCATTTGCAGCGGATTATCTGCGCTGGATGGGGCAGCCTTTGTGGAGGATAGCTGGGAGCGTGCAGAAGGGGGCGGCGGCCGTTCGCGCGTGCTGGCAGACGGGCGAGTTTTTGAAAAAGCGGGCGTCAATTTTTCCCATGTATTCGGTGCCGGCCTGCCGGCGTCGGCCACAGCGGCGCGCCCAGAATTGGCCGGCCGCTCCTTCGAGGCCATGGGTGTATCACTGGTGGTGCATCCACAAAACCCATACGTACCCACCAGCCACGCCAATGTGCGTTTTTTTATGGCCGAGGCGCCGGGTAAAGATCCCGTGTGGTGGTTTGGCGGCGGTTATGACCTGACGCCTTATTACGGTAATGAAGAGGACTGCCTGCATTGGCATAAAACCGCCCAGGCGGCCTGCTATCCCTTTGGTGAAAACCTTTACCCGCGTTTTAAGGCCTGGTGTGACGACTACTTTTACTTGAAACATCGGCAAGAGCCGCGGGGTATCGGCGGTCTGTTTTTTGACGATTTTAACGAGCTGGGGTTTGAGCAAAGCTTTGCGTTTATGCGCTCGGTGGGCAACAGCTACCTGGATGCCTATTGCCCAATAGTTGAGAAGCGCGAATCTCGGGTGTTTGGCGACCGGCAGCGGCAGTTTCAGTTGTACCGTCGGGGCCGTTATGTGGAGTTTAATTTAGTGCACGATCGCGGCACGCTGTTCGGCCTGCAGACGGGCGGTCGCACCGAGTCGATATTGATGTCACTGCCGCCGCTGGTGCGCTGGGAGTATGGCTTTGCGCCAGAGCCTGGCAGTGCAGAAGCGGAGCTCACCGAGGTGTTTTTGCAGCCGCGCGATTGGGTGAATGAATGATGGACAGGTATCGCGTCGTCGGCAATCCCATTGCGCAATCGAAATCGCCCTGGATACACAGAGCCTTTGCCGAGCAAACGGGCGAGCAGTTGAGCTACGACAGTGCCTGCCCGGCCGAAGATGCCTTTGCGGCACAGGCCCAGGCGTTTTTTGATGGCGGTGGCAAAGGCATGAATGTCACCGCCCCCTTTAAATTGGACGCCTTTAATTTTGCTCGCCAATTAACCCCCAGGGCGACGCTCGCGGGCGCTACTAATACTTTGGCAATGCAAATAGATGGCACCATTTTGGGCGACAATACCGACGGTTTCGGTTTAGTTTATGATTTAACCGAGCAGTTAAATTGGCCGTTAAAGGGCGCCAATGTGCTGATTTTAGGCGCGGGGGGCGCGGTTCGCGGTGTTCTTCAGCCACTGCTTGAGGCCGGTGTGGCGCAACTGGTGGTGGCCAACCGCACCCTCGCCAAAGCACAGACGCTAGCGACGTTGTTTAAGGTCCTGGGGCCTATCTCTGCGACTGATTATTCTGGCTTGGCGCTCCGTGACTTTGATGTGATTATCAATGGCACTTCGGCGGGCCTGGCAGGTGGTTTACCGCCGCTGCCGAGTGGCCAATTGCGCTCGAGCTGCCGCTGCTACGACATGACCTACAGCGCCAAAGCAACCGCTTTTCAAGCTTGGGCGCGGTCCGAGGGCGCGCAGCAGGCCGCCGACGGCTTGGGTATGCTGGTTGCTCAAGCCGCCGAATCCTTCTGCCTGTGGCGCGGTATCCGACCGGATATTGGGCCTGTGTTAAAAGCACTGCGGGCCGATATTGGGCGAGTCTAATCGTCTTTGTCTAAGGCCAGCTCGGCCCGGTGTTGGTCTTTGAGCTTGGCGTAGTTACCCGCTGTATAGCGAAAGAATGCCCGTTCTTTTTCCGACAGTGGTCTGGCCTGACGCGCCGGTGCACCCATATACATAAAGCCCGATTGCAGGGTTTTACCGGGCGGCACCAATGTACCCGCGCCAATAACTACGTCATCCTCGACTACGGCACCGTCCAAAATCGTTGCGCCAATGCCCACCAAAATTCGATTGCCTAGGGTGCACCCGTGCAATATGGCGCCGTGGCCAATGGTGACGTCGTCGCCGATGGTGAGCGGCCAACCGTCTTCGTTAAAGGGCCCGGCGTGGGTGATATGTAAGACAGCGCCGTCTTGTACGCTGGTGCGTGCGCCAATACGGATGCGGTGCATGTCGCCGCGCACCACTGCCATGGGCCACACGGAACTGTCTTCGCCAATTTCCACATCGCCGGTGACCACTGCACTGGGATCGACAAACACTCGCTCGCCCAATTTCGGGTATTTGCCATTAAAGGATCGGATTGAACTCATCGGTGCACACCATTTTCGCGTAAAATGCCATTTTACGCTGCCTGTGCCAGGCTCGAAACATCATTGACGAAAACCGGAATCAGAATGCCACAGAATGTCCAGAACCCCTTGCTTGCCGACGACTATTTCCCCCCCTTTGACCGGCTAACCCCCGAAATTGCCCAAGCGGCCATTGAGCAATTATTGACGGATTCGCGCGCGGAGATAGAGCAGGTGATTGCAGAGGCGAGTGCGCTGGAGACAGAGCAAATTTTGCGACGGTTGGAGGCCATCGACGACCGTTTATCGCGCGCCTGGTCGCCGGTTAGTCACTTAAACAGCGTGGCCAATAGTGAGGCACTGCGCGCTGTGTACGATAGCTGTCTGCAAGCGTTAACCCGCTACAACACCGAAATGGGGCAACACCAGGGGCTGTTTGCACTGTACGAATCGCTGGCTGAACGCGCTGACTTTAACGGGTTGGGCCAGGCTCACAAGCAGGCCGTGCACAATGCTTTGCGCGATTTTCGTTTGGCGGGTATTGGTTTACCGGAGGCGGAGCGCGCTACCTTTAAGCAGCTTAAGCAGCGCCTGAGTGAGTTGTCTAACCAGTTTTCCAACAATGTGTTGGATGCCACCCAGAGTTGGCACCTGCATTTGACCGACCGGGAGGCCCTAGCGGGTTTACCGGATCACGCTGTTGCGCAGGCAGCACAGGCTGCCAAACGCAAAGGCCTGGACGGCTGGGCGATTACACTCGATTTTCCCGCGTACTTAGCGGCCATGACCTACGCAGAAAACCGGGAGCTGCGCGCGCAAGTCTACCGCGCCTATGTCACGCGCGCCTCTGCGCTGGGCGCGTCTGAGTATGACAATAGCCCGCTGATTGTAGAGATTTTACAATTGCGCCAAAAGCTGGCGAAACTATTGGGCTATGCCGATTACGCGTCTTTGTCTTTGGCGAAAAAAATGGCCGACAGCACCGACACTGTGCTGAACTTTTTAAAGGAGCTGGCCCAAGAATCCCGACCCGTGGCAGAAAAAGAGCTGGCGCAACTGCAGGCCTTTGCCCGTGAAGAATTGGCCATAGAAGAGCTGCAGCCGTGGGATTTAAGTTTTGCGGCAGAGCGCCTGAAGCAGCGCGACTTTCAATTATCGCAGGAAGCGCTGCGGCCTTATTTTCCGGCGGACAAAGTTGTTGCCGGCATGTTTTCGGTGGTGCAGCGATTGTTCGGCATCGCGGTAAAGCCTCTGCAGGGCATTGCCACCTGGCACCCAGATGTGCAGGTCTACGCTATAGAACAAGCGGGCGAAACCTGCGCTTATTTTTACCTGGATTTATTTGCACGCGATAAAAAGCGCGGCGGAGCCTGGATGGACGATTGCCGCGTTCGGCGCGCCGACGCGCAGGGATTGCAAAAACCCATCGCCTATTTAACCTGCAATTTCACCCCGCCCCTGGACGATACGCCGTCGCTGTTAACCTTTGATGAAGTGACGACGCTTTTTCACGAATTTGGCCACGG